>JANOGE010000219.1:0-22915 GCA_031414035.1 Chitinophagaceae bacterium
GCCAAACGGCTTTTCCCTCTTTAAAAACAATAAATACAGGCAGGGCGGTAACTTTATATTCCTTTAAAATATCCTGGTCCCTGCCTCCATCTACTTTTACCAAAGTGAATTTTCCGGCATTATTGGCTACCAGGCTTTTTAAAACCGGTTCCATTTTTTTACAGGGCGGGCACCATTCCGCACCAAAATCAACCAACACGAATTTTGAACTGTTAACGGCTGTATTGAATTCATCCAGGCTCATCTGCTTTTCATTGCTGCTGCCTTCAAGCGGTTTATTGGCCGCCTTCCAGGCCAGGGTACCACCTTTAAGTTCATACACATTTTCGTAACCGGATTTTCTCAATTTTGCCGCTGCTGCAGCGCTTCTGCCACCGGAAAGGCAATAGACATACACCGGTTTATTCTTATCAATGAATGCGATCCTGCGGTCAAATTCCGATTTATCATTCCAGTCGGCCAGTAAAGCATTTTTAATATGGCCGGAGAAAAATTCACCGGGAGTTCTTACATCAAGAATCTGAATATTTTCTTTGGTGGTTATTTCTTTTTCAAATTCATCAGCATTTAAACTGGTTTTGGATTGGGCAGTGCAGGAGTATAATATTGCAGAGAGCAACACAGTTATCACAAGGTGGAATAAATATTTCATTGGTTCATTTTTTTATCAACGTCCGGTAATGGTTTTTGCCCCTCTCCTTTGGAGAGGGGTTGGGGTGAGGTTTAACATGCCGGGCAGGTTCTCACAAAGCAGAATAAATAGTTCATCATTTTTTTTACAAATTTACTTTAATAATTCTTTCAGGCCGGCTTCAGTAACGGTCAATAAATTTACTTTAGGCAAACGTTTGGTAAGTTCCCTCCAGTTAGCATCCTTTTTATAAATTTTTTGCAACATTATTGAGGATTCAGCCACTTTTTTATTATTGGCCAGAGTTATTGCTGTCCAATACTGCATTTCCAAATTTTCCGGAAACATTTTCATAGCGGTCTCATATTCTTCCATCGCCCCTTTCATATCGTTTTTTTCGGTGGCCAGGTCGCCTTTGTCCATATGCTCATAGGCCCTTACCAATCTTAATAACCTGTCCATTTCATCCAACGGTGCAATATTATCATCCACCCGAAGGTCGATCAGCCGTTCATTCCATGGTTTGCCGGTACTCTTGCCTGCAACAACTAAAAGAGCAGCTGATTGTTTACCACGTATATCACCTCCGGCAGCCTCTGCCGCCTGCAATGCTGCCAAAACACGTTCAGCCAATGGTTGGCCTTCACTTTTCTCAAAGGCTTTTGCCATGGCCCTGTTCACTTTATCAGTGAGCATCATGTTACTCTGTACAGCATAATTTTTACCAACTATATTGCCCGCATAGTCTATACAATTCTTCCCGGTAAAGGAATGTACATTACCATTCACATCTATCATGGCTACCTGTCTTACTTCCCGGCCTTCATCAAGGGCTAATAATTCTTTTAATGCATCCGGTGCGGTTTTTCCATCTTTCATCAGCGCCAATCCTTTTATACCGTAACTTTTATTTACAAAGGATTGGGTTGCCACCACACCCACACCTGCTTCGCCCCAGCTAACGGCAGTTCCCACACTAAACCAGTGGCTTTGTACACCTACGGCCATTTCTCCGGTTAACGGGTCCCTGGCCACAATAGAAAAAGTATGTGCAAGGCCATCGTCTTTTTTAAAGAATTGTGCAAAAGAAATGTTGATAGAAAAGATAAGCAGGCTTGTAAACAGAATTGGTCTCTTCATAAAATTATTTTGATTTAAAGCTACAACTAAAAAAGCCATCCCCCAGCTGGCGGATGGCTTTAATTATACGATTAAAATTATTGTGCTACCGGCGAAAGGTATTGTGCAAATGCATAACCTTCTTCACCATCTTTTGTTCTGATCTTCCACCAGCTGTCGTCCGTTTTTTCCACCAGTGTAACCATTTCATCATGTGCCGCTTTACCTACTATTGCACCTTCTGTACTTGGAGTACTTCTGATGTTAAGGTTGCTGGAGTCGGTAGTTACTTTCAGCCGGGCACCAGCTTCGGCTTTAATATCAATGTTCATCATCAGGTCGCCGCTGGCCATATTCGGATCTATCTTATCATACAATGACCAAAGTGTATCATAATCTGCCGTACTTTTTGCGGTACCGCTTACATGTAGTGTACCGTCTTTTTCTGCTACTGCTAAGTCAGCTACACCCATTGTGGTTGCAGTTTGTAACAACTCAGCATATTTATCTTGTAATGCCATTTTATTTGTTTTAGATGGTGATTTAAATTATTTTTTATCCATTAACTTAGTTACATCCGATTTAACTTTTGCAGAGGCCAGCATTTGCATGATCTTCATCCGGTTGGCTTTAGTTACCTCACCCGATAAAACAGCGATATCTCCCGTAAATTCAACGGCAACGCCTTTAATATCTTTTAACCCATCTTTTACTTTTTGCTGGGTTGCTTCATCTAAAACGGTCGTTAATGAAACGGGTGGAGGTGGTGGTGGGGGTGCCACAGTACAATTGTTCACTACTGATTTTACACCTTTAACAGCCGCAACCGTTTTATCGCACATGGCTTTGCAGGCATCATCCTTGCATTCACCGCTCAGGGTAACAATACCATCTTTTACATCAACGGTGGTTCCCGACATCATTGGATCAGCTTTGAGGGCTGTTTCAACCGCAGCCTTTATATCTGCATCTTTGGGTTTGCAGCTTACAAAAAGTAAGGTGGCCGAAACTACAATTGCCATTAATAATTTAGTCAATTTCATTTTTTTGATTTTTTGTTTAAAATAATTATTCAAAGAAAAGGGAAATTATATTGATTTCTAAAAATTGATATCAACATTTTTAATAAATACCGGTTTGATTTGTTGGTAAGCTAACTATATTGTTAATGTCTCTATAAACAACCCAGCCGGCCCCCGTCAACCGGTAAATTTATCCCGTTTATATAAGCGGCTGCCGGGGAGCACAAAAAGGCAACTACTGCTCCAAACTCTTCCGGCTGTCCGATCCGTCCGGCCGGAATTTCGGCTATAAGTTTTGCCATTACTTCTTCTTCTGTTGTATCTGAAGCTTTTGCTTTTGATGCAATTACATAATCAGCCCTTACCGTTTTGGTAAAGCCGGGCAATACATTATTTACGGTAATACCATAAGGACCAAGCTCTGTTGCCAGTGTTTTTGCCCAGTTGGCTACAGCTGCCCTTATGGTGTTGCTTACCCCTAAACCGGCAATCGGATTTTTCACAGAGGTGGAAATAATGTTGATGATCCTGCCAAAACCGGCTGTTTTCATTCCGGGAACTACAGCCTGCGCAAGGTTATGATTGTTGATGAGGTGATTGTTAAAGGCGTTTAAAAATTCTTCTGTTTTAGCTGTTAAAGCGGCACCACCGGGAGGTCCCCCGGTATTGTTCACTAAAATATGGATCGTATTGGTTTTTATAAATGTATCTATAACTGTTTTTACCAAAGGCGTATCAGAAAAATCCGCCACCAGGTAATGATGTTGTTGCCCTTTGGAATGGTCAAGTGTTTTTAATACTTCTTTTAATTTTTCTTCATTACGTGCCATTAAAACAACTGAACAGCCCAGTAAGGCCAGTTCTGCTGCACTGGCATAACCAAGCCCCTGTGTGCTCCCGCATACAAGGGCCGTTTTATCAGATAGGTCAAGATTCATGTAAATGATTTGTATAAAGCTACTATAAAAAGGACGTACAATAATTCTGGCCGGCCTAATCTTTCTTTTGCTGGTCAACTATTACCTTTTTCTTAGCCATGTCCTTTATCAGCCGTAAACCGTTTTCATGAGCAAGCGTGCTGGCTGAAGCGGGGTCAAAGGATTTGGTCCTTGCAGTATATACCAGCTTGTCAGCCGAAACCTCAAATAAATTGCTTTCCCAAAAATAATTTGTAGTGGTTACATAATATCCCGGGCTAAAAACCCTGTCGTAAACGGTGGAGTAATATTTATCAACATGGTCAAAGCTAGACATGTTATTTATGATGCTTGGGGGAACATACATTTCTTCTTTTGCTTTAGTTAATAATGCGATGGTAATAACAGCATCCACGCCGCTGTTCCTGAATTGCTCCACTATTTCTTTTTCTGTAAGTTTTGTGTATGACCTGGACCCAAAAACACTCAACGAAGAAATGGCATGGTATCCTTTATCTACCAGGTCGTTTACCAGGTGAGTTTCCATATTCCCTTTCAGGACACTGTCTTTTTCAGTAAGAATTCCCCATACCATAATATTATGGTAGGTCTTAGTAACGGTGTTTTCCGCTTTCCAGGAAGATATTATTTTAGTATTACTGCATGATAAAAAAAATATGCCTGACAGCAAGTTGATCATGACCTTTAATTTTTTCATACTTATTTTTTTATAAAGTTAATGGGAGCATTATTTATAACTTATGATTTAAAGCAGGGCTAAAGCAAATTGTAATCATGATCTGATGAAACAGGTCATCAAAATATAGTTGCAGAAATAAATCATTTTTTTTTCTCACATTTCCCGATTTATGTGGATAATTCTTCCGCTATAAAAACCCCTTCATTCAGTTATATTCGCAGCGCTGAAATAAGGAGATCATGGCCGAAAAAGATTTGTTTGATTATACCGAGGAATCCATACGCAGCCTCGACTGGCGGGAACATATCCGGCTTCGCCCCGGTATGTATATCGGTAAATTGGGCGATGGCAGCAGTCCCGATGACGGGATTTATGTGCTGATGAAAGAAGTTATTGACAATTGCATTGATGAACATACCATGGGATATGGCAAACATGTGGATGTGAATATTACAGGCAAAACAATAACCGTAAGAGATTATGGCCGGGGTATTCCCTTAGGTAAAGTGGTGGATGTGGTTAGTAAAATTAACACCGGTGCCAAATATGACAGCAAGGCCTTTCAAAAAAGTGTAGGTTTAAACGGAGTGGGTAGTAAAGCCGTTAATGCCCTTAGCAATTATTTTAAAGTAACGGCTTACCGGGAAGGAAAAGAAAAAACGGCCGAATTTGAAAGAGGGGTTTTGATAAAAGAATATAAAGAGGCTAAAACTACCGAAGAGAACGGCACATATGTGACCTTTGTTCCGGATGATAAGGTGTTTAAAAATTTTCATTTTGTTCAGGAATACCTGGATAACCAGTTCTGGAATTATTGTTACCTGAATGCCGGCCTGGTTATGAACCTGAACGGAAAACGGTATGTAAGCAAAAACGGATTGCTTGACCTGTTACTACGAAAAACCAATGCAGATGAGATCCGTTACCCCATTATTCACTTAAAGGGGGAGGATATTGAAATAGCATTGACCCACGAAAATTCTTATGGGGAAGAGTATTATAGTTTTGTAAACGGGCAGTTTACCACACAGGGAGGAACGCACCTGGCAGCTTTCCGGGAAGGCTATGTAAAAACCATCCGTGAGTTTTATAAAAAAGATTATGACGCCGCTGATATAAGAGGCAGTATTTGTGCTGCCTTAAGCATCCGTGTGCAGGAACCGGTATTTGAAAGCCAGACAAAAACAAAACTGGGTTCTCCATCGGTTTATGAAGGGGGACCTTCCATGCGTAATTTTATCGGTGATTTTTTAATTAAGGAACTGGATAATTATTTGCATCGTAACCCCGAGACTGCCGATGCCATGAAAAGGCGTATTGAGCAAAATGAACGGGAACGTAAAGAACTGGCAGGAATCAAAAAGCTGGCCAATGAGCGGGCAAAGAAGGCCAACCTGCATAATAAAAAATTACGGGATTGCAAGTTTCATTACAACGATGAAGCATCCGGAAAAGACAAGGATAAAATAACGGAGAAGCAGAAAGAGAGTACTATTTTTATTACCGAAGGCGACAGTGCCAGCGGAAGCATCACCAAGGCAAGAAGTGTGGAAACACAGGCTGTATTCAGCCTTCGGGGAAAACCACTGAATTGTTTTGGATTGACAAAGAAAGTGGTTTATGAAAATGAAGAGTTCAACCTTTTGCAGCATGCGCTCAATATTGAAGAAGGTTACGAAGGCCTGCGTTATAATAATATAGTGTTTGCCACCGATGCGGATGTGGATGGTTTGCATATCCGTTTATTGCTGATGACCTTTTTTCTGCAATTCTTTCCCGACCTGGTTAAGAACGGGCATATTTATATTTTAGAAACACCTTTGTTCAGGGTAAGAAATAAACAGGAAACGATCTACTGTTATAATGAAACAGAAAAACAGGAGGCTACTAAAAAACTGGGAAATAAACCCGAAACCACCCGTTTTAAGGGATTGGGTGAAATAAGCCCGGATGAGTTTGCCAGGTTTATTGGCGATGATATGAAATTACAGCCGGTGATGTTATTGCCGGAAACCCATATCCAGGATTTACTGGAATATTACATGGGGAAGAATACACCCAGCCGTCAGGAGTTTATTATTGAAAATTTAAAAGTAGAAATGGACCTGGTAAATGAAGTAACCATTAAAAATTAAGGTTTAAAAATAAACGATGATTCACATTGTATTCCAGGAAGCAGATATAGCTGCGTTAGAAAAAAGTTTTGAGCTGGACGAAACACTCAGGGCCGATATGGTGCAAATTAAAGATGACTATGCTGTCGGGCCTTTACTGAATATTTATACAACCGAAGGAATTGAAGCCCGAAAACAATGGTGGAGAGATGTTTTGGCGGGTGGTGATCATGACGGGCATGTGGATAATGGAACCGTGGATGATGGCAAAACGGTTTCTGCATTAATAGAAAAGTTACATTCAAACCCGGAGGAGGTTATCTGGATCTGGGCTGCACAGAATAAGCATGATGTGAGTGGCTATTACTGGCTGATGAGCCTTTTTAAAGAATACCAGGGAAGGATATTTATTTTATACCTCAATAACCTGCCCTTCATTAATGAAAAAGGAAACCTGTTTTATCCTGAAAATTTATTTGATATTCCTGCCAAAGAATTTGTGAAAGCAAAAAAGCTGGCCAGGGAGATCACAGCCAGTGAATTTGAAGTGGACCCTGATGAATGGACAAACCTGTGTAATGAAAATAAAGGTATCCGGTTGCTGGAAGGGGGAAAAAAGCTGGTTCAGAAAGAGTATGATTTTTATGACGCAGAGTTAAAGAAATTCATTAATAATGATTGGCAAAAAGCATCAAAAATTATTCATCACTATTTAAGCAAGGCCAAAGAAAAAACAGGGGATGGGTATTTATTATGGCGGTTAAAAAAAATGATGGCCATGGATATGTTTGATGTGCAGGGTACGTCAGGAAAAATGAAGGAGTTTGAGGTTAAATTGCACGCAAAGCAGCAAAGCGAAAATGCATAAGACACAACTAAAACTTTGCGTTTACTTTGCGACTTTGCGTGAAAAATTAATATATGGCGGCAAGTAAAAAAAATAAAGAAGAATACGAACACACCGATTCCGGAATTGGCGGCCAGTATAAAACCTGGTTTCTGGATTATGCCAGTTATGTAATACTCGAGAGAGCCGTGCCTGCTATTGAAGATGGATTAAAGCCTGTTCAACGCCGCATCCTGCATGCCATGAAGGAAATGGATGACGGCAGGTTTAATAAAGTAGCCAATATTATCGGTCAGAGTATGCAGTATCATCCGCATGGGGATGCATCCATTGGAGATGCCCTGGTGAACATGGGACAAAAAGAGTTATTAATAGAAACGCAGGGTAACTGGGGAGATGTTAGAACCGGCGATGAAGCCGCTGCATCAAGATATATTGAAGCAAGGCTGAGTAAGTTTGCTTTGGAAGTAGCCTTTAATGCAAAAACAACGGAATGGGCTTTAAGTTATGACGGAAGAAAAAATGAACCCGTTACCCTGCCTATGAAATTTCCTTTGCTGCTGGCGCATGGTGCAGAGGGAATTGCTGTTGGCCTGGCAACAAAGATCCTTCCCCATAATTTTTGTGAACTGATAGAAGCCTCCATAAAATGTTTACGGGGAAAAAGGTTTGAGATCCTGCCCGACTTTCAAACCGGGGGTACGATGGATGCCAGCAATTACAACGAAGGAAAGCGTGGCGGAAAAATAAGGATCAGGGCTATCATTGAAGAACAGGATAAAAAAACACTTTTAATTAAAAGCGTTCCGTTTGGGGTAACAACAACCCAGTTGATGGAGAGCATTGTAAAAGCCAATGACCAGGGAAAGATCAAAGTAAAAAAAGTTACCGATCATACGGCTGCTGATGTGGAAATTATTATTGAACTGGCGGCCGGTATTTCGCCGGATATTACCATTGATGCCCTGTATGCATTCACCGATTGTGAAGTAAGTATCTCTCCCAATGCCTGTGTTATTATTAAAGATAAACCACAGTTCCCGGGAGTGACGGAACTGCTGAAGGTAGCCACGGAAAATACAAAAGAACTGCTGCGTAAAGAACTCGAAATTAAATTGGCCGAGTTGCAGGAAAAATGGCATTATACATCACTGGAAAAAATATTCTTTGAAGAAAAGATATATAAGGAACTGGAGAAAAAACATGAAACATGGGATAAAGTAGTAGAGGCCATTGACAAAGCTTTTACACCGTTCAGGAAATTATTGAAAAGAGCCATTACCCGTGAAGATATTATTAAGCTTACTGAAAAACCGGTTCGTCGTATTTACCGGCTGGATATTGATGAACTCAATGACCAGATAAAAGGACTGGAAGCAGAAATCAAACAGGTAAAAAATGACCTGGCTAATCTTACAGACTATGCAGTGGCCTATTATGAAAACCTGTTAAAAAAATATGGCAAGGGCAGGGAACGCAGAACAGAAATGAGGTTATTTGATACCATTCAGGCAAAAACAGTGGCCATTGCTAATATTAAGCTCTATGTAAACAGGGAGGACGGGTTTATTGGTACGGGTCTTAAGAAGGATGAACTGGTTGCAGAGGTTTCTGATCTTGATGATATCATTGCTTTTGCCAGGGGGGGTATTATGAAAGTGATAAAAGTATCTGACAAAGCATTTATTGGAAAAGATATTTTGCATGTGGCCGTATTCCAGAAAAATGATGAACGCACTACGTACAATATGATCTATATGGATGGGAAAACAAAGGTGAGTTATTCAAAACGATTCAATGTAACGGGTGTTACCAGGGATAAGGAGTATGACCTTACAAAGGGTTCCGAAAACAGCAAGGTTCACTATTTCAGCGCCAATGCTAATGGAGAAGCAGAAGTGGTAAAGATCATTTTAACACCCGGCTGCCCGGCCAAGAAAAAAGAGTTTGATTTTTATTTTGAAGAGCAGGAAATTAAAGGAAGGGTAAGTATCGGCAACCAGGTGACCAAGTATCCCATCCGATCGGTTAAGTTTAAAGAAGCCGGCAACTCTACGCTGGATGCAAAAAAATTATGGTTTGATAATAAATTCGGCCGGCTTAACACCGATGAAAAAGGCGAGTACCTTGGTAAATTTGATGCAGAGGACAGGTTGCTTATTATTTATAATGACGGTAATTACGAAATAACCGACCAGGAACTGACACAGCGTTTTGATACGGAAAAAGTATTGTTGCTTGAAAAATTCATTACGGATAAGATAATTACTGCTGTTTATTATGATAAGGAAAAAGTACAGTACAGTGTAAAACGGTTTAAGATAGAAACATCAACGTTGCACAATAAATTTTTCTTTATAAAGGAGGGAGATGGCAATTACCTGGAAGCGGTAACCACCGATGCGGAACCGGTACTGTCCATGCAAAGCGGCAGGGGCGCACAGATACGAAAGGCAAAAGTAAAAATAAACAGGGTAGTGGAAGTAATGGGATGGAAGGCATTAGGGGCCAAGTTAACCGATTATAATAAGTCAGTTGAAATGCAGTGGGAACAGAAAGATACGAACAATCAACAGGCTGAGTTGTTTGAATAATTTTATCAATAAAATATTTTTAAAAATACACGATATGAGATACATTTTCATTTTTCTGTTTCTTTGCACTTCATTCAGCATAGCGGCTAAGGACAGCTTAAATTATTCTAATACAGAAATAATTTACGGCCGTAAGGATGGTATGGCTTTAATAATGACGATGCTGGCTCCAAAACAACACAGCAACGGTAAGGCTATCATCTTTGTACTGAGTGGTAATTGGGTTTCATCAGAAAGAATGAGAGCGAGGTTCCCGGAATGGTCTAAACTGTATATTGAGAACGGTTATACGGTGTTTGGGGTGATGGTTGGAAGCCAGCCACGGTATACCATTCCGGATGAGATCGTTGATTTAAAAAGAGCTGTTCGTTTTGTAAGATACAATGCAAAGGCGTATGGGATCGATGCTGATCAGATTGGCATAACGGGCTCTTCATCCGGCGGTCATTTGTCTTTAGTTATTGCAACCGCTGATGATATCATTGATTCAAAATCCAGCGACCCAGTTGATAAAGTATCCGGCAGGGTACAGGCTGTTGCAGTGTTTTTTCCGCCAACCGATTTTATTAACTATGGTGGTATAAATACATCAGGCAAAATAAACCAGGCTGGTTTGGTTTTTGCAAAGGTAGCCTCGGCATTTGATTTTAAAGTATGGAATGATACCACGGGAACTTTTGTTTCTATAACTGATACTGAAAAAAGATTAGCCATAGCTAAAGAAATCTCACCAATAAATGCTGTCAGTTCAGACGATCCTCCTGTACTGATCATTCATGGGAATAAAGATGCCTTGGTACCTATGCAGCAATCAGAATCCATCATTGCAAAATTTAAAGAAGCTAAAGTTACTTGCAACTTTATCATTAAAGAAGGGGGTGGGCATGGTTGGAGAAACGTGGAAGTAGAAGAAAAGAATTTTGTTGATTGGTTTGATAAATATTTAAAATGATCTGCGGTTTTTGCTTATTCATTTAGGCTTACATTCGCTGTTCATAAAAATACAGGAAGAGCAGCTCATGATCATACTGAAATCTTTTGACCGCAACGATTTTCATCAATTAATAGACTGGATCAAAGATGAAGAGCTGTTAATGAATTGGTCAGGTTCTTTATTCAGTTATCCATTAACTGTAGAAAGCCTTGAATGGTATATTGATGATACCAATGTTCCCCAGGTATCAGACGCCTTTATTTATAAAGCAGTGGATACAGAAACAGGCGTTACTGTTGGCCATATTTCACTGGGGGGGCTTAGCTGGAAAAACAGGTCTGCCAGGATCAGCCGGGTATTGGTTGGAAATACAGATGAACACCGCAAAGGTATTTGCCAGGAAATGACAAAAGCCGTTTTAAAGATCGGGTTTGAGGAACTGGGGTTACATAAAATAAGCCTGGGTGTTTATGAAAATAATAAAGCCGCCCTGCAATGTTACCAAAAAAGCGGGTTTAGTATTGAAGGCGTTTCCCGTGATATCCTCTGGTTTAATGGAGGTTTTTTAAGTATGATCGAAATGGGGATTTTGGAAAGTGAATGGAAAGGGCTGAACAGTTAAAATACAAAAGGAAGGATTGCTTTTCGTTCTGCAGGATAATGTTCAAATTTATTTTTATACCATTTATGATGAGCCAGTGCCCTGGGGATGAGGTTGGCAGATGACCAAATGAAGAATCCAAGTGCCGGCAAATTCCAGCAAAGGATGGAAAACCCGGCCCATTCTATCAGTTCACCCAGCATGTTCGGACAACTTACAAAATTGAACAACCACCCCTTTGGTATTTTATAATCTGTTTCTTCAGGTTTACGCAGGTGAATCAGTATCGTATCCGCTTTCCAGTTTATCCATACACCGGTAAAGAATAATATGATCCCGGCAATAAATCTGGCATCGGTTAGCCAGCTGTTTTCATAATTGGCAAAATGGGTAAAATAGTAGCCAAGCAAAAAGGTATTGCACAGGTTAAAAAATATTCCTGATGCCATGATCAGTACCGGCATTTTTTTTCCTTTTGTATGTAACCGGAATGGAAAGATAAAGGTGCGGTTAAAATAATGTACACAAAATAATCCGATCATGATGGTAAATGCCGGAACTGACAGGGAAAAGTTTTTTATTAAAAAGAATACCATCACGATCAATGCCGGGAACTCCATAAAAAACCAGCCATAATGATTATCAATCTGCGGGCCCCATTTGGCAGATGCATGCCGGCCATAGGGCGCAGCAATACGCAGTAATAAGAAAAAGATGAGGATGGCCAGGCTGATCCATACATAAATTATAATCCGGTAAGCCTCCGTTGAAATAAACATAAGCAGTGTTAGATGAATATTTTACTTAAACAAGATAACTTTTATTCTTAAACCATTGAAAAGTATCATGGATGGTTTCTTCCAATGGACGCGTGGTATAATTTAATTCCGCTACGGCTTTTGCACTGCTGATAAAACGGTTTCCATTGAATAATGCATCCAGGGCTTCAACCGTATAAAGCGGATCTTTTCCCTGTATAGCTCCAAGTAATTTTACAACCGGCAATCCGGCTTTTGCTGCAAAAGTAGAAAGGGCTACCGGCCTTATTTTTTTTGAAGATACCTTTGATAGTATTTGAGACAGTTGTATAAGGCTATGCCATTTTCCGGCTAGAAGATAGGCTTCGCCGGGCTTTCCCATAGTGGTAGCATTTACTATAGCATGGGCAACATCCCTGCAATCGCAAAAATCAAAACCACCATTAAATATAAAGGGCAAACGGCCTTTGTACAAATCAATGATCACTTTACCCATCAATGAAGGCTTAAAATCATACGGCCCGATAATAGAAGTAGGATGCATGACCAATACTTCCATGCCGGGTTTATTGGCTGCCAGTGCAAGTTGTTGGCCGGCAAGTTTTGACCGTTCATACGCAAAACCTTTTTCACCTACCGGCTGGCGCATTTCATCCAATACCTCCAGAGAAGGTTGTTGCTGAAAAGTATGAATTGAACTGATGTGAATGCATCTTTTTATTCCTGCCTGTAATGCATTGTCCATTACGGATCGGGTACCCTCTACATTTGTCCGGTAAACAAGTCCTTTGGGATCGCCATTTACCGATATCAATGCAGCGCAATGAATGATTGTATCACAATCTTTCATTAAAGATCTTAATACGCCGGGATGGAGGATATCTCCTTTTACAATTTCTACATGCAGATCTTTACTTGAACGGAGATCATTTTCTCTTATTAATGCTTTAACCGGTATATTTCTTTTGGTCAGTTCCTGTAATAGGGCAGCACCTAAATGGCCTGCAGCACCGGTTAAAGCTACTTTCATTTATCTTTTTTTCTGAGCAGAAATTATTTTTTTATGATGGGCTGTTTCAAAAAGAAAAAAGCAGAATTACTGCTTTTAATATATTACACCATGCAAATGGAATAACCGGAATACAACGAAGAATATTAATATCCCCTGCGGTTGTTATTACCGGGCCCCCTGTTAAAACCTCCCCTGGTTCCTCCTCCTCCGGGAGGTCCGGTTTTTTCTTCAGCTTCTTTTACTATCAGTGGCTTTTTCCCCAATGAAATATCTTTCAGGTTTTCAATAGCCTCTTTGGCTTCTTCACTGTTGGGCATATCTACAAAAGCAAATCCCTTACTTTTTCCGGTATCCCTGTCCATAGCAACCCTTGCTGTGGCAACGGTTCCGAATTTTTCAAATATTTCCATTAATTCTGCATCATCTAAATCATAAGGCAGTCCGGCAACAAAGAGTTTCATAATAAGCGCTTTGAAAACGAAAATACTAAACTTATTTTTTGAATTGGTATTTAGTTTTAAAGATTTGTAATAAACAGTAAAACGGGGTTAAGCCCCGGTTAATCCAAATCGCTTAATAATATTAAATATATCTTAATCCGGTATTTTCTGCTATGCCTTCATCTTTATCTTTAACTATATTTGGTTTATGGTAAAAATGAAGTTTATCATCCTGCTATTTTTAGTTTTTCTGCAGATACCTACAGCCAGGTCACAAAATTTTGGCGGCAATCCATCTACGGTAAAATGGAACCAGATCCATTCGGGTAAGGTACGGGTAATTTATCCAAAAGGATTGGACAGCCAGGCAAACCGTATTGCCAATGTGATGCAGTTATTGAGCAAAACAACCACTAAAACCATTGGAGGTAAACAAAATAAGTGGAGTATCATTTTACAAAATCAGACCACCATACCCAATGCTTATGTACGCCTGGCGCCGGTAATGAGTGAATTATACATGACCCCTCCACAGGATAACTTTTCTACCGGGAGTTTACGCTGGGATGATAATTTAATTATTCATGAGAACCGGCATATGCAGCAATTCAGCAATTTTAATAAAGGGTTCACTAAGGTTTTTTCATTTTTTTTAGGGCAGGAAGGGCAATTGTTGGCTAATGGAATGACGGTGCCAGATTATTTTTTTGAAGGGGATGCCGTTTGGCAGGAAACCCTGGTAAGTGCACAGGGCCGTGGCAGGATGCCCTCTTTTTATAATGGATTTAAATCACTTTGGATTGGGAATAAAAATTATTCCTGGATGAAATTACGAAGCGGTTCCTATAGAGATTATACGCCAGATCATTATTCATTAGGTTACCTGTTAACGGCTTATGGATATGAGAAATACGGGGAAGATTTTTGGGCAAAGGTTACCCATGATGCCGTGTTGTTCAGGGGGGTATTCTATCCGTTCAACCATGCCATTGAACGGTATTCGGGTAAAACATATAAACAATTCCGGGACGATGCGTTGAACTATTTTAAAGACAAATCTTTTTTAGGACAAAATAAAACGGCTCCCGTTTTTACTTATCTCACCCCGCTGAAAAAAAATACGGTGGCAGATTACCGCTTTCCTGATTATATCACGGATGACAGTATAGTGGTAACAAAGAGATCTTTTAACGGCATAGATGCTTTTTACCTGCTGGTGAATGGGAAAGAAAAAAAGATCAGGGTTAGGGATTTTGCAATAGATGATTACTTCTCTTACCAAAACGGAAAAATTGTTTATGTATCGTACCAGTCAGATCCAAGGTGGGCGAACAGGGATTACAGTGTAATAAAGCTGATTGATATTTATACCGGTCAGCAAAAGCAGGTTACCCGGCGATCAAAATATTTTTCACCGGATATGAATGCAGATGGAACTGAAATACTTGCAGTGAATGTAAATCCTGACGGAACCAATAACCTGGAGCGGATAGATGCCGGGACAGGGGCTGTAATTCTTAAACTGCCTAATAAACGTAACTACTTTTTTACGCAGACAAAATATATAAATTCCGGTACGGCCGTATCTGCAGCCAGGAACCCGGAAGGGAATATGGTGCTGATCAAAATAGATCTTATAACCGGTGCCACCAATAACCTTACTCCTTTTTCCTTTAATCTTACAGGCTATCCTTTTGTAAAAGGAGATACCGTTTACTTTGCGGCCATGTACAATAATGCCGATAAGGTTTTTGCAGTAACCCTTAATAATAATAAATTATACCGGTTAACCGATAATGTCAACGGGGTTTATCACCCTTCGGTAAATTCAAAAGGGAAGATACTGGTATCGGCTTTTACGGCAGATGGTTACCGGCTGGCCAACCTTGACCACAACAAGGCGGATTGGAAGGAATTTTCTACCATCAATTTTATTTCGGGGGGCAGTACGTATTATACCGACTCTGCATTACAGATAACCGGCAGGAACGTTTTATATACGTTAAACGACAGCAGTTTTGAACAACGTACATCTGGCCGTATTAAAAATCCGGTGCGTAAATACAAAAAATCATTTCAACTGTTTAAATTTCACAGTCGCCGGCCGGTTTTAGATGATCCTGAATATGGTTATACTTTTTACAGTGATAATGTACTCAGCAGTTTCAGCAATACAATTTCTTATAGGTATAACCGCAGCGATAAGAGCCAAACCGTTGGTTATAATGTTACGTTTGCAGGTTGGTTTCCGGTTTTGGGTTTGGGTGTTGAAGAAAGTTTTAACCGTACGGTTGATACGGCTTTTGGTAAATCTATAAACTACAATGCGGCAACTTTAACAGCCGGAATATCCATTCCGCTGCGTTTTGTTGGAGGGAGAACGAATAAGTTTTTGAATTTTGGGGGAGGCTATAAAATGGAACAGTATTATTACAGGGGTGTCAGTAAAAATATATTCAGTAACAGGTCGCTAAATTATATGAATGCGTTTATTAATTTCAGTAACGTCAGCCGGCAGGCAAGGCAACATATAAACCCCAGATGGGCACAGGCAGTTACGTTAAATTACCGGGATGCTTTTACATACCGTGATAGCCATAAGTTTACTGGTAATTCATCATTTTATTTCCCCGGCTTTTCTGTTAATCACAGTTTGGTTATAAACGGGGCTTATCAAAAAAGAGATACCCTGCCTGACCTGTTCAGTAAGAATTTTTCCTATTCCAGGGGATATGAGGCGTTAAGCACCAGGCGTATGTATAAACTGGGGGTAAATTACCATTTTCCATTGTTCTATCCCGACTGGGGTTTTGCTAATATCCTGTTTATTCAGCGTATCCGGGCCAATGCTTTTTATGATCATACCAATGCCAAAGCGAGGGTAAATGGCATACTTACTGAAATAAACAATCGAAGTACAGGTGCCGAACTTTATTTTGATACAAAACTATGGAATGCGCTGCCCATAAACTTTGGAGTGCGGTTTTCCCATTTACTGGATACCGATCTTCTTAATCCAATGGTTAAGAATAGGTGGGAAATAATTATTCCAATAGGATTGATAACTAATTAGTTAACTTAGTTATCTTTAAATTAAATATTCATTAGTTAAACCTTAAATACTCTGGAACTTTGACCTAAAACTGAATAATCCTAACTATTAAACTGAATGTGGAAATTACTATATTATTATAGTAAATATACTTGTTTGATAAATTTAAGCCATATATTTGGTTGCAGAAACCAAACAATTATGGTAAATCCTGAAATAGCTAAAATTCAGCATGCAGGTGAAAAACTGGTCGAAGCATGGTTAATCAGCAACGGTTATAATCATGTAGAAAAAGAAAGTACTCATTCTAAGGAACCACATTTAAGAGCAAACGGGATCAAAGAGAATATATTAATTCAGGTTCGAACTTTTGTTCATCCCCACCGTCCATTTAAGTTTAGCGATTTTGAAATTGATAAATTAACCAGGAGGGCAGTTAAACTTAACCTTATTGCTTATGCTGCTTATGTAGTTGTTGATGCTAATAATGATCTTGTTGGCGATATCACCTGGGAAAGGTTGAGTTAACCCGGTTCATTTAATAAAAGCAACTCCTGCTTTTATTCCATTACATCGTCCTGTCAATTGATTCTGGCTTTACCGAAAACGTCTTTCCGTAAGCTTTTTCTCCTAAAAATCGGTATCTTCCTTTTTCAATTTATTCATAAAAACTTTATACCATGAAATATGTCTTTGCTTTAAGCCTTGTCAGCATGTTATTACTGACCACTTTTAATTCCTGTGCCCAGGCAGATAAATCCAAACGCCCGAGCCCACCGGCATTGATGACCCAGGAATGGGGAGGAGCAACGATTAGTATTGATTACAGCCAGCCATCAGTAAAAGGAAGGACTATTGGTAAAGACCTGGAACCCAAAGCAGGGGAGGTATGGCGAACCGGTGCCAATGAGGCAACCGTTTTTGAAGTGAATAAAGACATCATGGTAGAAGGTAAAAAACTTCCTAAAGGGAAATATGGTTTGTTTACCCTTGTTGAGGGCGACAACTGGACCATCATATTTAATAAAACATGGAAACAATGGGGAGCGATGAACTATAAAGAAGCAGATGACCAGTTAAGGGTAATGGTAAAGGCAGGAAAAGCAGATCCGTTTGCCGAGAAAATGACTTTTACCATGAATGATGAGGGAATAATCTCATTGCTATGGGGTGATCATAAAGTTGATATAGCGATAAAAATTATTTTGGAAGGTTACCAAAAGTAGGATTTGATTTTAAGAAAACAGAAAACCCTCATTGATTTAGGTTAAGGTTTTTATTTGTGGCCTGGCAGTAACGATCAATAAGCATTATAGTCAATATTTTTACCCATGGTTCCCTTTAATCTTTTCCAGAAAGATTCACGGGATTTGATCGTAATAAAATCCTTATTATATGCCTTGTGGTAATCTATAACCGGGTTGATCATAATGGGCTGAATAGCTTTTAATGTATCAAATACAATGGGTATTATTCCTGCATCTTCACTTATCCTTAACCTGGCAAACCTACGTAACTGTTTGGCCTGAAAAGGATCAGTAGCAAGAGCTATACTTGTAAACCCCATTTTTTTTGCTTTTAAGTATACGTAATATAAGTTTTCGGTGCTGTGCTCTGCTTTTGTTTCCGAAAAAACATTTTCTTTAGGTATGCCAATAGCAATGGCATATAATGCCATAATCTCTCCTTCATAATAGGGTGAATAAACGGAAGAACCTGAATACATGATATTTTTGGCGATACCGTTATCATACAAATATTTAGACCAGTATACTCGGGCTTTCATGGTACTGTCCCAACCGGTTTCTGTAAAAGGTACACCGGGCACAGCAATCATTTCATAGCTTTTTGTTTTAGCTTTTTTTAAATATTGTTCAGTTGTTTTGGCACTGAAGGAACAGCTATTCAGCATGAATAAGACGGCACACATGCTTAAAAGTAACTGCGTTGACGATTTTTGCTTTATATACATGTACTAAAGATTTTATTGTTGAATATTAAACAAGAATGCGGTAAAAAAGTTCAGACAGAGTAAAAATCATTTTAGGTAGTGTACCAGTTTGATATCCTTTTTAGGCATTTTATGGTCAGGTTGAGCCTGTCCGGTAGGCAGGCTCAGCCTGGAATTTTTCAAACTGATGTACTACCTCATTCTCCGTCATGTACTTACTGCTTTGTAATCTTATTAATTTTGATCGTTACATCAAATTGATCTCCATGGCTGTTTTGTTCCTGAATTTTTCTTACGATAGGCATACCCTTAAATACTTTACCAAAAGCGGCATATCCCTGCCCGTCTTCGTTTGCCTGCTCGCCATAGTCAAACATGGTTTGATCTCCTATGCAAATAAAAAATTCAGTATTGGCCGATCCGGGTATTGTTCTGGCTAAAGAAATAGTACCTGACTGGTGGGTTAACCCGGTTTGTTTTGTGGTTTCATGTACAATACCCGGTATTAAATTTACTTTATCCTTTTTTGTTTGCCAGATACCTCCTTGTATTATTCCGGTGTTATTGGAAGTAGGTAATTCTTCGGCCTTTAATACCCGGTAAAAACAGCTGTTGGTATAAAATCCTGAATCTATATAAGATAAAAATGCGGATACCGTTTTGGGTGCCTGTTCCGGGTAAAGTTCAATTTCTATATCACCCAGTTGTGTATGTATCAGAATGTGAGGGTTTTTATATTGAGGCTGATTACAGGATAAAAAAAACAGAAGAATTAATATGTTGCCGTATTTAACCATAGTGGTAATTTGCTTATTTTACCGGTACTCCCCCTTAAACAAATATATATAAAAATAACACCTGATTTACTGTATAAAGGGCTGTATTGGTTTGTAAATTATTTGTAGTGTATCTTTATAAAAATTAGTCACCCTGATTTATGCAAAAAATAATTCTAAGCATAGCAATGCTTTTCATATTCACTTTTGGCTTTGGCCAGAATATTTCAAAAATTACCATTGACGGTAAAGGAAATATTGATGTATTTTCATTCGGACTGAATGAAAATGTGCAGGTGTATGTAACCAGGGATGGTAACATCAGTAATTGGGGTTTTGATAAATATATCGGGTACCAGGAAAATTACAACGGTGTTCTTGAACCCTATGTTGGCAGGGTAGAATATTATAACCGGAATGATGATGAAGCGGTTCGGGGCAAAGTAAAATATATCGGAAAAACACTTTTAACTTATTATGCCTCTTATGAAAACGAATCACTGAAAGGAAAGTTAAAAAGTATAGGTACCATTATACTGGATTATTATTTATCATTTGATGATAAAGCCTGTGCCGGAAATATTAAATCGATCGGCCGGTATTCCATAACCTGGTATTCCTCTTATGAAAATGAAGACCTTCGGGGTAAATTAAAAGGGGTTGGGCCAACTTCACTTGCGTATTACAGCTCATTTGAGGATAAAGCCTACCACGGAAAAATAAAAAGTATTGACCGCTATACACTGACGTATTATTCCTCTATTGAACAATACAGCGGCAGTCTTAAAACCGGAGCACAGATACTGAATGCCAATGGAATAAAGTATTTTGTAAAAAATTATTAAGCAAAATTCACTTTGTATTATATCCCCGGTTCCCCTGTTATAATACTATGATTTTCCATACACATCTATACCTGTAAATGCAGGCATGAGTAAAATTTCCATTTTTTCAATCGTTCATTTACTTTATATTGATAAGTAGTTTTACTATTTGTTTCTCTTTTATTATGATTTACATTTACCCTTCTATTTTCCATTTAAAAAACCATACTCATGAAAAAAGGTTTACTCCTTACGCTCCTGGCAGCGTTGATTACTTCTTTAAGTTATTCACAAACAGATAAATTCTGGTCTGTAAACAATGAAAGCCGTGATAATATGGCGACTGATAAAGCAGTGGCAAGATTATCTTATCCGGCAGCATTCAAATTATTTAATATAAAAGCAGATCCTTTACGACAGGAATTATTTTCTATTGTTGACACAAAGTCCCCAACCCGGTCAACGATCATATCCTTGCCGAATGCCGATGGTAATATTGAACAATTTGAAGTATTCGAAGCTTCCAATTTTGTGCCAGATCTGCAGGCTCAGTTTCCGCAGATAAGGGCTTTTTCGGGAAAAGGAATTACTGATAAGCGGGCTACTTTAAAATTGAGTATTTCTCCACAGGGGATTCAAACCATGGTTTTTAGAACAGATACTGAGAACGAATTCATTGAACCCTATTCAAAGGACCATAAAATTTATGCCGTATACCGGTCTCACAGGGATAAAGGCAAATTGCCATGGACCTGTTCTACCGATGACAAACAAATGGCCTCTGATATAAACTCAAAAATTAAAAACACCAGTAGCTTAACCGGTGGTTCAACAGGACTTATAAAAACAATGCGGCTGGCCCAGTCCTGTAACGGTGAGTATGCTAACTTTTTTGGAGCAACCAGTTCGGCCGATGTAGCATTGGTACTGGCAGCATTTAATGCCACACTAACCCGTTGTAACGGATGTTATGAAAAAGACCTGGCCCTGCACCTCAATCTTATTGCAAATACAACAGCCGTTATTTATTATAATCCGGCAACAGATCCTTATACAACCTTATCTAGCTGGAACAACCAATTGCAAACAGCCTTAACAGCAAACATCGGAGAAGCTAATTATGATATAGGTCACATGTTTGGCGCATCAGGTGGTGGTGGAAATGCAGGATGTATTGGTTGCGTTTGTGTGGATGGGCAAAAGGGCAGAGGCATTACTTCTCCGGCAGATGGAATTCCGCAGGGAGATAATTTTGATATTGATTATGTAGCACATGAAGTAGGGCACCAGTTGGGCGGCAATCATACTTTTTCCATGTCGCTTGAAGGTTCCGGTCAAAATAAAGAAGTGGGATCCGGCATCACCATTATGGGATATGCAGGTATCACATCACAGGACGTAGCACCACATTCCATTGATATATTTCATGAGACGACCATTTCACAGATACAGGCCAATTTGGCTCCTAAAACATGCCCCATATCTGTGACGATGACAGCGAACCATGCCCCGGTTATTGCAGCGGTCAGCAATTATACCATTCCGATCAGTACTCCTTTCGCACTTACTGGTTCGGCCACTGACCCGGAGAATGATCCAATTACTTATTGCTGGGAGCAAAACGATAATTCAACCGTTTCAGGAACAAACAGTGTGGCATCACCAACTAAAGCAGGCGGTCCAAACTGGTTATCATTTAGTCCAACTGCATCGGGAACCAGGACATTTCCTAAATTATCAACTATACTGGCGGGCTTAAATGTAACACCACCTTTACCCGGTGGTGATGCCGGTGCTAACATAGAAGCATTAAGTTCCGTTTCAAGAACCTTAAATTTCAGAATAACGGTAAGGGATAACAATCCTTATACAGCCGGAGTAACTATTGGTCAGACTTCATTTACTGATGCAGTAGTTACTGTTACCAATACCTCCGGTCCATTTGCCGTTACAGCACCAAATACAGCCATAACATGGAATGCAGGAAGCGCTGCCACAGTTACCTGGAGTGTTAATGGTACCAATGCAGGATCTGTAAATTGTGCTTCTGTAAATATATTATTATCAACAGATGGTGGTCTTACGTTCCCGACTGTTTTAGCTTCAGCAACGGCCAATGATGGTACAGAGTCTGTTACAGTACCTTCAACACCCGGAACAACTTGCCGTGTAAAAGTTGAGTCGGTGGGTAATATTTTCTTCGATATTTCTAATGCAAACTTTACAATTGGTGCACCTGCAGTTTGTGGGGATGCAACAGCATTAACTTCATCAGCCGTTACAGAAACTACGGCAACCATAAGCTGGACCGCTGTAATTGGTGCAGATAGTTATGATGTGGATTATAAGGCCAATGCTTCTTCTACCTGGATAAATGCGGCTACGGCTACCACGGCAACTTCGGTAAATGTAGCCGGCCTTGCATCAGGTATATTATACGACTGGAGGGTAAGGGCAACTTGCCCGGCAGGTACAGGTAATTATGTACAGGCGCAATTTACAACGGTAGCACCATGTAATGCTCCTTCAGGACTTACATCTTCAGCCATCACAAGCAGCAGTGCAACTGTAAGCTGGACCACAGTTAGCGGTGCTGCAAATTATGATGTGGATTATAAAGCAT
>JANOGE010000220.1:0-20315 GCA_031414035.1 Chitinophagaceae bacterium
AACAATTGCCTGATCATGGCATACAGCCATATTGCACACGACTGTATTGTGGGCAATAATTGTATTTTGAGCAATAACACACAGGTTGCAGGTCACGTTGTTTTAGGTGATTATGCCATTGTTGGCGGCATGTGTGCCATACATCAGTTTGTACAGGTAGGACAGCATACATTCATCAGTGGTGGTTCGCTTGTTGGTAAAGATGTGCCCCCATATATCAAGGCCGGCCGTACACCATTAAGCTATGCAGGAGTAAATTCAGTGGGTTTAAAACGACGAGGTTTTTCACTCGACAGGATCAATAAAATACTCGATATCTATCGTATCATTTATAATAAAGGCATGAACACTTCCCAGGCACTCAATTTTATTGAAGAAGAATTACCTGCAACAGACGAACGGGATGAAATAGTGACTTTCATACGGGAAAGCGGGCGTGGAATAATCAAACGCTTTACCAAGGGAAGCGCAGATGACGAATAGCCACCCCCTCCGCCCCCTAAATGGGGAACTTGCGAAGATGAAAGCGAGATTGCATTGTTTATTTTTTTGAGCCCGGCATTAAATATTTAATCAACTTCACCGGAAGGCAGTTTGGCGTAGCACTCTTGTACTATTAGTTCTTTATTCTGCTTTTTTTCTATGCGTAAAGAAAATAAAAAATTATGAGCCTTAAAGAATTGAACTCCCCTTTCGAGTTCCCTCTCCCTGGGAGAGGGGTTGGGGTGAGGCTTTTTAACGTGGGCAAACGTTTTAACCGGGAATGGATATTCCGCCACTGCAGTTATGAATTTAATTCCGGTAAAAGTTATGCCATCACCGGGCCCAATGGTTCCGGAAAATCAACCTTACTACAGGTTATAGCTGGCGCAACATTACATAATGAAGGAGAAATAAATTACAGTGATACCCGATACAGGATACAGGATATGAATGATCAGGATCAACATGCAGCTATCCAAAATCCGGTACCCGGCATCCGGCACTACCAATATATTTCCATCGCCGCGCCCTACCTGGAACTGATTGAAGAAATGACCGCCGGAGAAATGCTGTTGTTTCATTCAAAATTCAAACCGCTGGTACCATCAGTTAGTGCTGAAGAAATATTAAAAATAGTTGGACTGGAAAATGCCATCAACAAACAGTTACGCTATTTCAGCAGTGGTATGAAACAACGGTTAAAACTGGCCCAGGCCTTCTTCAGCGATACCCCCGTTTTATTATTAGATGAACCAACCACTAATTTAGATGCAGATGGTATTGAATTATATCATCAACTCATAAGCCATTACACAAAAGATAAATTAGTAATCGTAAGCAGCAATGTAAAACAGGAATATGATTTTTGCGGGGAAGTTATTGAGATCGGGAAGTTTAAAACTTTGGCAAAGTTCTAAACTTTGCCAAAGTTGCTATCTTTTACTGGCTATCAGTAAATTCAAATCCGTATACTTCAAATCAAACCTTTCACTCAGGTAGAAATTGGTCAGGCTTCCCTTAAATAAATAAATACCGCTGCGGATATTTATTTTATGCCAAACGATATTATCTATGCCTCCGTCTTCTGCGGTCTCCAGCAACAGGGGCATCAACACATTGCTGATGGCCTGTGAGGCTGTACGGGCAAAGCCACTGGGTATGTTGGGCACACAATAATGTATCACATCATATTTAATAAATACGGGGTTTTCATGAGAAGTTATATCACTGGTTTCAAAACAGCCGCCACGATCAATACTCACATCTACAATTACACTGCCCGGCCGCATATTACTAACCATTTCTTCGCTTACCACAATGGGCGTTCTGCCTGCCGTGCTGCTCAATGCCCCTACTGCTACATCGCATGTTTTTAATTGCTTGGATAAAATCTTAGGTTCAATAACCGAAGTCCATAAACGTACTCCGATATTATTCTGCAGCCGTTTTAAACGGTAAATACTGTTATCAAATATTTTTACACTGGCCCCCATTGCAAGGGCTGTCCTTACTGCATATTCTCCAACAATACCGGCGCCAATTATGATCACTTTTGTAGGTGGTATCCCACTGATGCCGCCTACCAAAACTCCTTTCCCGTTATTTGTCTTACTTAAATACTGCCCGGCAATCAACATAACAGCACTGCCCGCAATCTCACTCATGCTGCGTACGATAGGGTTATGGCCACTATCGTCTTTCAGATTCTCAAAACTCAATGCCGTTATTTTTTTCTCCATCATCTTCTGCAAAATTTCCCTCTTCATTACCGCTAAATGTATAGGAGATATGATATATTGATTGGGCTTCAGCAACGCACACTCACTTTCGCTTACCGGGGCACTCTTCACCAGCACACTGCATTCAAAAACTTCTTTTTTATCGAAGGCAATTTTTGCACCTGCATCACTGTAATCTTTATCATTATAACTGGCCCCGTCACCCGCCCTGGTTTCCACTACAACCCTATGGCCGTTAGCCACCATTACACCCACCGCTTCGGGTGTAAGGGCTATTCGGTTTTCGTTAAACGAATTTTCTTTAGGAATACCGATCAGCAAATCGGTGCCTTTGGGTTTTATATCCAGGGTCTCTTCCAGGGTTTCATAACTGAATGAAGAGGATACAAAAGGTCTTGATGAAGCCATAAATGGTAAATTGAAAGGCTACAAATTACAAATTTATTTTCAGCTTTCGGGTATTATCGTCAACAGAAGTTATCGTAATGTGCAAGGTATCATCAGGAAAGATAAACGGTGCCTTCTCCGGCCATTCTACAAAACATATATTACCGGAGTACAGGCAATCTTCAATGCCTGCATTGATCGCTTCACTTTCATCTTTGATACGGTACAGGTCAATATGATAAACCGTTTGCCCGCTTTCGGTTTTGTATTGATTGATAATAGAAAAGGTAGGGCTGGTAATGGCACCAGCTACTCCTATTACTTCGCACAAGGCATGTATAAAGGTGGTTTTACCAGCACCCATTTCACCATGCACGGCGAAAACGTTAAAATCAGCTGATGCAGATAATAATTTTGATGCCGTATCCTTTATCTGTTTCAGCTTAAAAATTACCTCCATGTTGCAAAGATATTTTCCTTCATTAGTAATTGAGTCACAATTTCAATGAATAATTTTACATTATGGAAAAAGTTGAGTGGAAAGTAGAGGGTATGACCTGCACCAACTGTGCATTAACCATTAACCGATACCTGCAAAAAGAAGGACAAAAAGATGTAAAAGTAAATTTTATTGGTGGCGATGTAAGCTTTGAACTGAATAGAAGCCGGTCAACAGAACAATTGGCAAAAGGGATCAAAGACCTGGGATATAAGGTAGCTGTAGAAAATACAGATACGCACATTCAACATCCATCACGCCATTGGCGTTACAAAATTCAAAATCCTTTCTCTGATCATCTGCAACGCTTCCTCTTTTGCCTGCCCTTTACTTTGGTTTTAATGCTGCATATGCTGCCCTGGCACATTCATTTTTTAATGAATCCATGGATCCAGCTGGCCATCTGCATTCCTGTTTACTGGGTGGGCATGGGTTATTTTGGAGTAAGTGCGGTTAAAAGTTTACGCCGTGGAATACCCAATATGAATGTATTGATCGCCCTTGGGGCCACGGCTGCTTTTGTATATAGTTTGATCGGTACGATCGCCAACCTTGGAATGGATTTTATTTTTTATGAAACAACAGCTACCATTATCACCCTTGTTTTTTTAGGAGAATGGGTAGAACATAAATCAGTAGTATCCACACAAAAGGAATTAAACAAACTGGCCGGGCAACAAAAAGTGATGGCCAATATGATCGCTTTTGATGAGGAACATAAAGAATTGATTTTCCCAATTGAAAATACAAAACTGCATGTTGGCGACCTGGTCCTGATAAAGACCGGCGAACAGGTTCCTATTGATTGTAAGATCTTATGGGGCGAAGTTTATGTAAATGAAGCTTTATTAACCGGTGAAAGCAAACCTATTCACAAAGAAAAAAAAGACAGCCTTATCGGTGGAAGCCTGGTAATGGAAGGAACCGTAAAAGCACAGGTAACCGCTGTTGGTAAAGACACTGTACTCAGTAATATTTTAACCCTGGTAAAACAGGCACAGGGCGAAAAGCCCCCCATTCAGCAACTGGCCGATAAGATCAGCGCTGTTTTTGTACCGGTTGTGATCGGCATTTCGGCACTTACTTTTTTACTTAATTATTTTGCCTTTGATATCAGTGCCACCAGCTCCTTAATGAGAAGCATTGCTGTACTGGTGATCAGTTGCCCCTGTGCCATGGGGCTGGCAACACCGGCTGCCATTGCAGTTGGGCTTGGCCGTGCAGCAAAAAACGGCATCCTTTTCCGTAATGCAAAAAGCCTGGAACTTTTTAAAAGTATTAAGACCGTTGTTTTTGATAAAACCGGAACATTAACAAAAGGGCAAATGATAATAAGCAAATGGCATAGCTGCATGGATGAAACATTGTTTAAGCGGGTTATTTTTTCACTTGAAAAATATTCCAATCACCCTATTGCCAAAACCATTACTGCTGAATGGAAAATCACTGATCCGGTTCACTGGAAAAAAATGGAAGAGATAAAAGGGCTTGGTATGAAAGCGGAAGATGCATCCGGCAATGTTTACCAGCTGGGTTCTTATAAGATGGCTTCAGCACAAACTGAAGATGAAACGCATACTGCCTATTTAATTAAAAATGAAAAACTGGTTGGATGGTTTGATATGGAAGATGAGGTAAGGCCCGAAGCTAAAGAAGTGATCCGTTACCTGCATTCAAAAAACATACAAACCATTTTATTAAGCGGTGATGGTTTGGAAAGAACTAAAAAAGTAGCTGAAATTTTAGGTATTAAAAAAGTATATGCTGAAAAAACTCCGGAAGAAAAATTACTGATCATTGAACAACTCAATAATGAAGCGCCAGTTGCCATGGTTGGTGATGGTATAAATGATGCACCGGCACTGGCAAAAGCCACCATCGGTATATCGATGAGTGACGCTACTCAACTGGCTGTACAAAGTGCCCAGGTGGTTTTAATGAACAAAGGCATTCAGCATCTGCCCCTTGCATTAGGTTTGGGTAAACATACTTTTATCACCATTAAAGAAAATCTTTTCTGGGCCTTTATTTATAATATTGTGGCCATACCTGTAGCCGCCATTGGTTTATTAAATCCCGGTATTGCAGCCCTGGCAATGGGTTTTAGTGATGTAGTGCTGGCGGTTAATTCGGTAAGGCTGAATTACAAGAAAGTGGTTTAATGTCAAGCCATCATTATCAGTTGGTAATTTTCAGTAGTCTCTCCATAAAATAAGTTCTATTTAATTTGTACATTTGGTAAAACCAAAATGAATGGAAACGAAAGTAAAAGTAAGAAAACGTAAAGTAAAACCGACCTCAAAAAAAACTGCGATTGCTGATTCGAAATCAGTTTCAAGCCTGTTCGGTATCAATAAAAAAGAGGTTGATGGACTTAAGTTTCAAAAAAAAGTAAGAAATGAATGGCAGTAAATACCTTGCCGATACAAACGTATTATTGTATGTAATTTCGGGCAATATTGCTGTTTCAGAGTACATAAACGATGAATTTTATATTTCTGAAATCACAGAAATAGAGTTATTGGGCAATAAAGGGATTACTGATATACAATACAAATACCGAAGTAAAATGATTGATAATTGCACCATAGTCAGTCTTTCCGAATATATTAAGCGAATAACTATCCAATTAAAACAGAATTATACACTTAAAATTCCTGACGCTATAATAGCCGCTACTGCTATCTATTTAAATATCCCTCTACTGACTGCAGACAAAGATTTTAAAAAAATCAAAGAATTAGACTTGATACTGATTCAACCTTTGTAATGTGAACGCACCAGTCCAAATACTTAAACAATACTGGGGCTTTGACAACTTCCGTCCGCTGCAGGAAGACATTATTAATGCCGTACTGGAAGGAAAAGACACATTAGCCTTATTACCTACAGGTGGAGGAAAATCGCTGTGTTTCCAGGTGCCGGCATTGGCAAAAGAGGGATTGTGCCTGGTGGTTAGTCCGCTCATAGCCTTAATGAAAGACCAGGTAGAACGTTTAAAGCAAAAAGGTATTCCTTCTTTAGCCATTTATTCCGGCATGAGTTTTTTAGAAATAAAAAAAACATTGCAGAATGCCGCTTATGGTAATTATAAATTCCTGTATGTTTCTCCTGAGCGGTTAGAAACCAATTTGTTTTTAGAATACCTGCCCGCCATGAATATTAATTTGCTGGCGGTGGATGAAGCACATTGTATTTCTCAATGGGGCTACGATTTCAGGCCCCCTTATGTACGAATTGCCGGCCTGAGGGAACAGTTGCCCAATGTACCGGTTATAGCACTTACTGCTTCTGCAACAAAACGGGTGCAGGATGATATCTGTGATAAACTGGCTTTCCCCCGGCCCCCCAAGGGGGGATTTAAAGAGCCTATGTACTCAAAGCAGGCTTTACATAAACACGCTTATTGTTTATGGAAAATAGTTCAGCATTCTTTTGAACGGCCCAATCTTTCTTACAGTGTTTTTAATGTAGCCTCCAAACAAAATAAATTACTGGAGATCCTTAAAAATGTTCCGGGCACAGCCATAGTGTATTGTAAAAGCCGCAAGCATACCAAAGAAATTGCCGATCTGTTATTGATGAATAAGATACATGCAGATCATTACCACGCCGGGTTAAATAATGAAGACCGAAACAAAAAACAGGATAACTGGATCAGCAATAAAACCAGGGTTATTGTTTGTACCAGTGCATTTGGAATGGGTATTGATAAACAAGATGTGAAAGTGGTGGTACATTATGATGTACCTGATTGCCTGGAAAACTATTACCAGGAAGCCGGAAGGGCCGGCAGAGATGGAAAAAGGGCTTATGCCGTATTACTATATAATAATAACGAGACAGAATCCCTGCTGCAGCAAACGGAAATCCGGTTTCCCAAAAAAGAAGAAATAAAACGGGTTTATATAGCCCTGATGAATTATTTGCAGGTTCCGGCAGGATCAGGAGAAGGAATAAGTTTTGACCTTGACATGGCCGCTTTTTCAAATGCCTTTAAATTAAATATCCTTACCGCTACATATGCCATTAAAGCATTGGAGCAGGAGGATATCCTGAGTTTTAATGAAGTCTTTTTCAAACCATCTGCCGTTGTATTTACAACCAACAGGGATGAACTCACTGATTTTGAAAAGAATTATCCTGAACTGGAACCAATGCTTAAAGGGTTGTTACGGTCTTATGAAGGCATTTTTGATTTCCCGGCAACGGTTTATGAAAGTCAGCTGGCAAAATTTTTACAGGCAGATCAGGACAGGATAAAAAATGATCTGAAAAAATTAAACGACTTTGGGGTCATCAGTTATGCCCCTCAAAAAGATAAACCGCAGGTTACTTTATTACAAAACAGGATGTATACGGATAACTATACTATTAATACCATTGATCATGAAAACCGCAAACAGTATTTTGAAAAACGGGTTGCTGCCATGATCGGGTATATAAAAAATACAAAGGATTGCCGCAGCCAGCTTATTGCCTTTTATTTTACTGATTCGAATATTAATGCTTGTGGCATCTGCGATAATTGTATTAATGAAAGGGTTATCTATACATCCACAGAGGAGTTTAATACCATTACTCATCAAATTCTGGAACTTACAAAGGAAGCTCCTGTATCCGTTAAAGAAATTCTGGGGGTATTAAAAGGAGTTAAAAAAGAGAAGATCTGGAAACTACTGGATTACCTGCAGGCAGAGAAAAAAATAGAGGTAGACAAGGAAGGAGGTATTTCGATCATTAAGTGATCAACGGGTATATAAAATAAAAAAGGGACCAAGATAGAAATCTAGTCCCGCTTTAAAATCCAATATCCTATGAAAAACCGAGACGAAGATAATAGCGTTTTTAGCATTATGCAACATTTTTATCAAGTTTTTTCAAAATAGTGCATAAAAAGAAAGCAAAAATTTCAACGCCCCTGTTACAAGAAGTTAATTTACTAATTGATAATCAATTGTTTATATTTTATTATTCGGCTATTTGATACTTTTATACCAGCCCGACCTGTATAAAAAACTTGCTCCCTGGTACCATGCAATGGCTTCATTTATAAGGCTGTCTGAACCCGGAATCAACGTATTTGTCCCGTTAACAAAATCGGGCCTGTACATTTTTACCCGTTGCTGGGGTGATAAGATCACCAGCATACTGTCTTTTATATAGCCCATATCCTGGTAAGTACTTATAAATGCCCTTTCGTTTCCGGCTTTCATATGGTAAATATCATACCCAAAAAAACGGCTCGTGTAGTTAAGGTTCATTATCCCCAATATGGTTGGAACCAGGTCGATCTGGCTGATCAAACGCTTTTCAATGTATGGTTTAACCAGTTTTGGAGCATAAATAATACAGGGAATATGATACCGGTTTACCGGCAGGTCGGTCTTGCCGGCACTTTTTGCACAATGATCAGCTACGATAACAAAAATGGTGGTATTGAACCAGTTCTTTGCCTGTGCATCTTTTAAAAATTTATTTATGGCAAAGTCGGTATACTTAACCGCACCCTGTTCAGATTGATTTGAAGGCGGTATATCAATTCTTCCCTCGGGATAAACATATGGCCGGTGATTACTCACCGTCATTATATGGTTAAAGAATGGTTTACCGTTAATATAGCTTTTATCGCATTGCTGAAGGGTGAAATTAAATGCCGCTTCATCATCAATTCCCCATGCGGTGGTAAGGTGTACCAGGCTGTCGGGGATATCTCTTTTATCCAGAACTTTATAACTGCTGTTACTGAAAAACTTGCCCATATTATCAAAAAAAGAATTTCCGCCATAGATATAATTCACATCATACCCTTTAGCTTTTAATACACTGCCCATGGTAAACATATCATCATTACCGGGGCGGCGTACTATTGACTGTCCCGGTGTTGGCGGAATGGCAAGGGATAAGGCTTCCAGTCCTCTTACGGTTCTGGTGCCTGATGCATAAAACTGATCAAACCATAAACCATGTGGAATAAGGGAATCCAGGAACGGGGTTATGTTTTCCGTATTACCAAAGCGTTTCATATAGTCACCGCTTAAACTTTCAACACTGATGAGCACCACATTCCATTTATGTTCGGTGCTGTCATTTTTTATCTGCCGTTCAATACTTAAGGGATCAGCAGTAAAAGTTGCATTTGGGGCCTGCAACAGGTTTCGTAAAATTTTAAAGCCGGCAGTATCATTCCTGGTAACATAAAATTGATTATAATCAATCTCATTATTCCAGAACGCCGAGCCAAATTCATAAATACCATTACCCCCCAGTTCGTTAATGTAATTATTATTGCTGATGTTCCTGATCCTGTTGTTTACTAAAAAATATCCGGCCAGCGGTACCAGCATAAATACTAAAAAGAAGATACTGCGTTTTCCGAAACGCAGGCTGCTTTGCTGTGAAGCCGTTAATTTTTTTCTTACAAAAAACAGGATGGCTGCAGTGGCCATGGCCACTGCAGAAGCAATTAAAGGAATATTGTATGACTCCCAAATATTACCAAGCACTTCGGTGGTGTAAACCAGGTAATCAACGGCAATAAAATTATACCGCACATTAAATTCATCCCAAAAAATGATCTCGCCGCCGGCATTAATAACCAGGATCAATGTTAACAGAAAGAAAAGAATAAAAAGAGGGATCCGCTGCCATTTTTTCTGATACCAGCTGTCCTTCATCAACCAGCAATATAAGGCAACAGGTATGGCGAAGAAACTGCAAACCACCAGGTCGTAAAAAAAACCGATAAGAAATATTCCAATCACCCGGAACAACGTTACATCAAGGCTGGGCCAGCTCTTTATTAATAAAATTACCCTGGTTATAAAACTAAGCGCACATACGATGAGCACCAAAACAGCCAAAGGGCCAAAACGGTGTTTGAAAATTATAGTCAAATTTCTCATGCTTTATAAATACAAAGTGCCGGCATGTAAACCGGTACGGGCATTTAATCATTCCTTTTTTCAAAACCAACTTTTACTTTTTGTGCTCCGGCTGCGGCCGCCTAATCCTATTGCACCAAGCAGTGACCGTACAATGGTATTTCCTGCTGTACGGGCCATACTTTTAACCACCGTGTTATCCGTGATCTTTTCCAATGTTGTTTTTTCTTCTTTTCCTGATCTTTTATTTTCCGCTTTTTCTTCCTGTGGAGCGTTTTCAGCAGCTTCCTGCAATTTAGCGGTCAGCATTTCATAAGCGCTTTCACTGTCAATCACTTTATTGTATTTAGCCACCAGTTTCGACCGGGTGTTGATGGCATCCATTTCATCATCGGTTAAAATATCCATACGGCTGCGGGGTGCACAAAGCATGGTATGTGCCAGCGGTGTTGGAATTCCCTTTTCGTTCAGCATTGTTATCAGGGCTTCACCAATACCCAGCTGAGTGATCAGGTCTTCGGTTTTGTAAAATTCTGTTTCGGGATAGTTCTCGGCAGTTTGTTTAATAACTTTCCTGTCGGCAGCTGTAAAAGCACGCAAAGCGTGCTGCACTTTTAAACCCAATTGTGATAATACGCTGGCAGGCACATCCATCGGATTTTGTGTACAAAAGAATATACCAATTCCTTTTGACCGGATCAATTTTACAATCGTTTCAATCTGTTGTAACAGGGCTGAGCTGGCTTCATTAAAAATAAGATGGGCCTCATCAATAAAAATGACCAGTTTGGGTTTATCCAGGTCACCTTCTTCGGGGCTGCTGGCATAAAGCTCCGCCAGCATCTGCAACATAAAAGTAGAAAACAGTTTAGGTTTATCCTGTAAGTCGGTTACCCTTAAAATATTTATCATTCCCCTGCCATCATCACTGATCCGCATCAGGTCATCAACCTCAAAACTTTTTTCTCCCAAAAAAACATCAGCGCCCTGTTGCTGCAGTTCAATCACTTTACGCAGAATGGTTCCGGTGGATGAGGTTGATATCTTACCATATATCTTTTCAATTTCGGCCTTGCCTTCATCCCCTATATATTGCAATACTTTTATAAAATCCTTTAAATCGAGCAGGGGCAACCGGTTATCATCACAATATTTAAAGATCAATGCCACAACCCCACCCTGGGTATCATTCAGTTCTAAAATTTTACTGAGCAATACCGGCCCGAATTCACTTACAGTAGCCCTCAGGTGAACGCCTTTTTGCCCGGTAAGGGTCATCAGCTCAGCCGGAAACAAAGCCGGCTTATACTCCATACTCAATTTTTGATAACGGTCTTTTATTTTATCATTCTCTGTACCTATAGCTGCAATTCCACTCAGGTCACCTTTAATATCCATCAATAAAACAGGTACACTGTTATCGCTTAAAAATTCGCTGATGACCTGCAGGGTTTTTGTTTTACCGGTACCGGTTGCTCCAGCAATTAAACCATGGCGGTTCAATGTTTTCAGCGGAAGATAGATACCTGCTTCGGGCACTAATGCTCCATCTAAAACCGCTGCACCTATTTTTACCGATTCGCCTTTAAAAGTATAGCCATTATTAATGGCCTGAATAAAAGTTTCTTTGTTGGGCATTGCCAATTAATTTTAATGAAAGGTACAACCTGTATGTTAAATTTATTAAATGATTTTTAAACGTGTACACCGTAATTTTGGGATATGAAAAATGGGTTATTTACTTTTTCACTGCTGGGTATCTTTATCTTTTTTACCAGTTCTTTTTTTGAAATAGAAAATACCGGAATAAAAACCAAAGCCTCCCTGGGTAAAAAATTATTCTCTGAAAAAATATTGTCCAAAGACTCTTCGGTAAGCTGTGCCAGTTGCCATAAACCTTCCTTTGCCTTTTCTGATACGGTTGCCTTTAGTGTTGGTATTGAAGGAAAACTTACCAAACGAAATACTCCCTCGGTATTGAACATGAAAAACCGCCCCTACTTTTTCTGGGATGGCAGGGCCGCTTCGCTGGAAGAACAATCTTTAATGCCCATACAAAACCCCGATGAAATGGGATTGCCCATTGAAGAAGCGGTAAAACGACTGAATGCATCTGCGGAATATAAAATGCTGTTTCAAAAAATATTCAGGCAAAAGCCGGATGCAAAAAACCTGGCAGCCGCATTTGCCGCATTTGAACAAACCCTGGAAACCGTGGACAGTAAATTTGACGACTGGAGTAATAACCTGGGAAAACTTTCCGCATCAGAAGAAAGAGGAAGGCAATTATTTGTGGGCGACAAAGCAAAATGTTTCGACTGCCACCGCATGGAAGATTTTACCACCGATGAATTTAAAAATATCGGGCTGTACGATGAAAGAAAATGGAATGATGCAGGCTTGTACAACATAACCAAAAATGAAACGGATAAAGGTAAATTCAAAACGCCCGGCTTACGTAATGTTGCCGTGACTGCCCCTTATATGCACAATGGAATGTTCAAGACCCTGGAAGAAGTACTCAACTATTACAACAGCCCCGACTGGTTTATAGATAATCCAATCAATAGAGATGATGCATTTAAGACACCCCTCCGTTTAACGCCACTGGAAAAGAAAGACATCATTGCATTTTTGAAAACACTCACCGACAGGAAATACATAAAAAGACATTAGAGTCAAGTCATTGGTCATTAGGTCAGTAAAAAAACTACATACTGTGTTTTTTTACTCAAGGTTGTTCCGGGGTTCAGGCTTAGGTTTAAGTAAACCAAAGATAATGGTCCTGCTTGAAGAACTATATGTTTACAGGGTTGCAATGGAAATCGGGGTCACGATCAGGTGGGATGTATTCAATAAAAAGAATCCTGGCGACCAGTTTTTAAGAGCGGCTGATGCTATCGCATTGAATATTTCAGAAGGATATGGAAGATTTCATTACAAAGAAAATAAGAACTTTTGCTGGTATGCAAGAGGTTCGCTCTTTGAAACCAAAATGGCCAATCAAAAAGCCTTTAACCGTAAATTAATTACTGAAGATGAGTACAAAAATTTACTGAATAAGTTAAAGGAGTGTCATTTATTAATAAACGGTTACATTAAAAGCACAGGAAACCCCGGAAAGAATGACTCAATGACCTAATGACCAATGACCAATGACTCAATAACAAATGACCAATGACTAATAACCAATGACTAATGACTATATCGTACCTTTAACAAAAAATTAGGCACTATATTCGCTATACCAGCAATGAATTAATTTTATTTGCTAATAAACTAAAAAAAAATGGAACCCATAAAACCCCAGATATTACTTTGCGAAGATGATACCAACCTTGGCATGGTACTGAAGAACTACCTGGAATTAAATGATTATGATGTAACCCTTGAAAGAGACGGCAAACTTGGCCTGGCTGCTTTTCAACGGGAAAAATTTGACCTGTGCCTGCTGGATGTAATGATGCCCAATATGGATGGCTTTACACTGGCAGAAGAGATCAGGGATGTGAACCCCGATGTGCCCTTGTTTTTCCTGAGTGCCAAAACCATGAAAGATGATATCATTCAGGGTTATAAACTGGGGGCCGATGATTATATTACCAAGCCCTTTGACAGTGAAGTTTTGTTACACAAAATAAAAGCTATTTTAAAACGTAACGAAGAGCTGCACCGGGAAGAAGTAAATGCTGAATTTGACCTGGGCAGGTATCATTTTAACCCCCGCCTGAGAGAATTAACGATCAACGGTAAAGTGCAAACCCTTTCTCCAAAAGAAAATGAGTTGTTGAAAATGCTGAGTGAGTACAAAAATGATCTGTTGAGCCGGGAGATCGCACTGAAAAAAATATGGGGAAGTGATACTTATTTCAACGGCCGAAGTATGGATGTGTATATTGCTAAATTGCGTAAATACCTTAAAGAAGACAACACCATTGAAATTGTAAATATTCATGGCAACGGGTTCAGGCTGGTTGTTGCTGAATAATAATATTGCTTAATAAAATAATGTACAAACCCACGCTTTATGGCGGGGTTTTTATTTTACAGCCAGCATTAATTTTGCCCAGAAATTATTATCGAAAGAAGAAGGACCTAAAAGTGCCTCCCCGGTATCATCACCATGCCTGATCACTACCAGGTCTTTAGAAGGAACTACATATATTTTCTTATCTCCTTTTCCCAGTCCTGCTATCATATCTGCCGGTGCAGCCGGCGCCAGGGCACCCGGGAAAACAAATGTAAAAGTGGGTGCCATAAAGGAAGATTTTCCATTCAGCCACCATAAATATCCATAGGATAGGTTATAAGCCTGTGAAGTATTGGTCATTGAAGAAAAATAATTTTGATCGGTCATTAATTGGTTCCCGTTCCATTTACCCTTATTTAAAACCAATAATCCAAACCGGGCCATGTCCCTGCTGTTGAGCCATAAAGTATAATTGTACCAGGTAAAATTTTTCATTCCTATTTTATCTGCCAGTTTGGTTTTGGTGTAGGTATTATAATTGGTGACCGTTGCATTTGCAATTACATCCTGCACCAGTCGGTAGGGCGCATTATAATAATACCAGAAAGAACCGGCATCGGCTTTATAAGTAAGGCATGCGGGTGTTGTACAATTATCATCCGGTACATTATATTCCAAACCGGTGGTCATGGTTAACTGGTGTTTAACGGTAACCAGGTTTTCTTTTGCCAGGGGTGCCGATGTCCATCCGTTTCCCAGGTAAGTACTTGTTTTATTATTGATGTTCAACTGACCCTCCTGTTGGGCTATACCGGCTAAAAAAGCCGTCACGCTTTTTCCGGCCGACGCAATATAATAAACGGTGTTTTTATCCCAGCTGTTCCAGTAATTTTCTGTTACTATCCGTCCTTTATACAGGATGATGAGCCCATAGGTATTCTTTATTCCGGCATAATCAATGGCTTCATTCAATTTGGTGATATCCCACCCTAAAGACTGGGGAGTTACGGTTTGCCAGGTATCGCTGCCAATGGGCGGAAAATACATGGTATCCGCCGGGGTAACCGGTGTAAGAGCGGGTTCATCCTTACTGCAGGAAGAAATTGAAATACATAACAGGAAAGCGGCAAATAAAGATCTCATAAAAAAGGTTGAGCATTTCAGACAAAAAATAAAAGCATAAGTTTAACGTGGCCCCGCTTTATTTAGTATCCGGAAAAAGTAAATGATCATGGCTTCCGCCCGATACTTTTTTTCCTAAATGTTCATATGCTTTTGCCGTTGCTTCCCTTCCCCGGGAAGTACGTTGTAAAAAACCTTCCTGTATTAAAAAAGGTTCATACACTTCTTCCAGTGTACCTGGTTCTTCTCCTACGGCTGTTGCAATAGTGGTGATACCAACCGGACCGCCTTTAAATTTTTCAATGATGGTAAAAAGGATCCGGTTATCCATTTCATCCAGGCCATGTTTATCTACATTCAGTGCTTTTAAAGAATGTTCGGTAATGCCCAGGTCAATAACTCCGTTTCCTATCACCTGTGCAAAATCCCTTACCCTGCGTAACAGGCCATTGGCAATACGGGGTGTGCCACGGCTTCTGCGGCTTATTTCACCAGCCGCATCGCCGGTAATTTTAGTGCCTAATATTTTTGCTGAACGCAGAATAATATTTTTTAGCGTAATGGCATCATAATATTCCAGCCTTGATTTGATACCGAAACGGGAAAGCAATGGAGCCGTTAATAAACCGCTTCTTGTAGTAGCGCCAATTAATGTAAATGGATTCAGGTTCAGTTGAACACTCCTGGCATTGGGGCCGCTGTCTATCATAATATCAATCCGGTAATCTTCCATGGCCGCATATAAATATTCTTCCACTACCGTACTCAGTCGGTGTATCTCATCAATAAATAAAACATCATTGGTTTCCAGGTTAGTGAGCAATCCTGCCAGGTCGCCGGGTTTTTCAATTACAGGCCCGCTGGTTTCTTTTATGTTTACCCCTAATTCGTTTGCAACGATCCTTGATAAGGTTGTCTTTCCCAATCCCGGCGGGCCATGAAATAAAATATGATCCAAAGCTTCGCCACGAAGTTTGGCAGCCTTAATAAAAATGGTGATATTATCAATGATCTGTGGTTGTCCCGAAAAATCATGGATAGCCGATGGCCTTATGGTATTTTCAAACTCCCGGTCGGCAGGAACCAGGTACTCCGCTTCATTATTTAAATTAGGATTGGCCATGAACACTTTTTTATCAACTTTATTTATACATTGCATGGTAAAACTAATCATTAATCACTAAAGAATATTTTATGAGAGTTGGAATTATCGGAAGCGGAATAGTAGGCCGGGTTTTAGGCGCTGCCTTTTTAAAAGAAGGGAATGAAGTGATGCTGGGCACCAGGGATGTAACTAAAGAAGAAGTGGTAAAATGGCTTGCCGAAAATCCCGGGGCAAGGGCCGGTTCTTTCAGTGAAACGGCAAAACATGGAGAACTCATTGTGCTGGCTACTGCAGGTAATATTACAGAAGAGGTATTGAAAAATGCCGGTATTGAAAATTTTAATAAGAAGACCGTAATAGATGCCACTAATCCCATTGACCCCGGCAAACCGCCTGTAAACGGGGTTTTGTCTTTTTTTACAAACAGGGAAGAATCGCTGATGGAAAGACTACAAAAATGTATTCCCGGGGCCAGGCTGGTAAAAGCATTTAACAGTGTAGGCAATGCCTTTATGTACAAACCCGATTTTAATGGTATAAAACCAACCATGTTCATCTGTGGCAATGATGCGGAAGCAAAGAAAACCGTTACCAATATCCTTGATGCTTTTGGCTGGGAAACAGAAGATATGGGTAGTGCAGAAGCGGCGGGTACGATAGAATCCTTATGTATCTTATGGTGTATACCGGGCATGTTGCATGGTAAATGGTCACATGCTTTTAAACTATTAAAGAAATAGGATATTTATAAATCAATAACCATTATAAAACCCATTGGCAGGCACTAACCTCCCACCACATCATTTCACCATTAATCAAATCAGCACTTAATTTCATTATATTGAGGGGTAATTTTGCTGAATGCGTAAAACAAATATCAGATATTGGTTATGCCAGGTAACCGGGTGGGGCGTTTGGGGCCTGATTATATTGTATTTTAATTTTGTGGTTTTTGGCGACCGGTTAAAGGAACAGGGTGGCGAAAAAGAAAACCTGATCAGCCTTGCCATTTTCCTGGTAGCAGGTATCCTCATCACACATTTACTCAGGTTTATTCTTAAGAAAACCAACTGGCTCAAATTTTCTTATAACCGCATTGTATTGTTGTTCATTATTTCTGTTGGCGCTACGGGTACGGCGTTGTTTTATGGAGGTAATTTTATTGAGTACCGGTCGGGATATTCTTACGATAAGTATGTGATCAAAAAAAGATTTGAGAAAGCAAAAAATATGGAAGCGCAATATGGCCAAACCACCATGGCGTATTACAAAGATCCAACGCTTATAATAGACAGTACTATAAAAAAAGGAATTTTTGAAATAAGAAAATCGACCGGCTGGTACAGGAATAAAAAGGGCGAATGGATACATGAAGATAAAACAGACCTGTTGGGTATTTATTACAACCTGTTGCTGATCGCCATCTGGATGCTGATCTATATTGTTTATCATTATGTGGAAAAAAACAGGAAAAATGAACTGGACCGCCTGAAACTGGAAACAACCGTAAAAGAGCTGGAATTAAAAACCATTAAATCGCATATTAATCCGCATTTTATTTTTAATTCGTTAAACAGTATACGGGCGCTGGTAGATGAAAACCCGACACGGGCAAGAAGGGCCATCACCGAATTAAGTAATATTTTGCGAAGCAGTATGCAGGCCGAAAAATCGGAAACGGTAACCCTGGAAAGTGAACTGGATATTGTAAAAGATTACCTGGCACTGGAGCAGATGCGTTTTGAAGAAAGGCTTAAAATTGAATTGGATATTGATAAGGATACATTAGGACAGCCGGTGCCACCCATGATGCTGCAGACATTGGTAGAAAATTCGATAAAGCACGGGATAAGCAAGCTGGTAAACGGGGGTGTAATACGCATAATATCCGGTTTTAAAGGCGACCATCTTGAATTGCAGGTTCAAAACACAGGACAGATAAACGGGCATAGTAACGGAGAAACTTTTTTTCCTGGTGGGGAGGGATTTGGAATAAAAAGCACACAGGACAGGTTAAACCTGATGTACCAGGGAAAGGCCTTTTTTGAGATCAGGAATATAGATGCCCATATGGTGGAATCAAAAGTTTCTATCCCGGTAATTGTATAAAATAAATTTTCAACCTGCCTGCTCACTCAGTCCTGTGGAACGGTAAGCAGGCTCTAAATTTCTACATTATGCAAAAGGCTTTAATTATTGATGATGAACGTCTGGCCAGGAATGAATTAAAAAAATTGCTTTTAGAATTTCCGGAAATAGAAGTGGTTGGCGAAGCGGCGAATGCGGTGGAAGGACTGGAGAAAATTGAAAGCCTGTCGCCCGATCTTATTTTTTTAGACATTCAGATGCCCGGTAAAACAGGGTTTGATATGCTAACCGAGCTGGACAGCGCCCCGCATGTAATTTTTATTACCGCTTATGATGAGTATGCCTTAAAAGCATTTGAAGTAAATGCGCTTGATTATTTAATGAAGCCGGTTGAGCCAAAACGCCTTGCCGATGCCATACACAAATTACAGTTGGCCGATGAAAAAGAAATGGCCGCAACCATGGCCGGTATTAACCGGGGTATTTTAACCGAAGCTGACCAGATCTTTGTAAAAGATGGTGAGCGATGCTGGTTTGTAAAGCTTGGAGAAGTGAAGTTGTTTGAAAGTGTAGGTAATTATGCCAAGGTATTTTTTGGTGCTTATAAGCCGCTCATTTTAAAGTCGCTTAATGCGCTGGAGGAAAGGCTGGATGAAAAGGTTTTTTTCAGGGCCAACCGCAAACACATTGTTAACCTGCGTATGATTGAAAAAATTGAACCCTATTTTAACGGCGGCCTTTTACTGGAACTGCAGGGTGGCGAAAAAATAGAGGTCAGCCGCAGGCAGGCGGTAAAGTTTAAGGAGATGATGAGTCTGTAAATTAAACCTATGAGGTTTTTGAATACTCATTATATCACTGACCCTTACTAAACAAAGGAGCCCGGTAATTTTAAAATAATACCAAACCTCATAGGTTTTTCAAAATTTATAAATGAAGAAATTACTTTTAATGCTAACGTCAGGCCTTTTATGCCTGCTGTCTTTTTCGCAGAATATTGATAAGATCATTAATGCGGCAGAAGTGGAACGAATTGAACGAATACTTTCGGCCGATGATATGCAGGGCCGTAAAACGTTTACCCCGGGTATTGACAAAGCGGCTGAATTTATTGCCGCTGAATTTGCAAAAAGCAGGCTGGGCTATTTTGGAAATGCCAAAAATTATTTCCAGGAAATCATCATGACAAAAGCAAAGCCGCTGGATATCAATGGCACGCTGGATACCGAGACACTCAGCCCCAGTAATGTGGCTGCCAATACAACCCAGGCCGATCTGCATATCAGTTCTTTAAAGGATTATGAAGTAGTGGTGATAAAGAAAGAAGATGATTTTAATAAAACCGTTTTCCCATTATTTGAAAAAGAAAAGAATTTATTAATACTGGTTGATACGGCTCATACTGCCCGTTTTGCAAGAATGAAGCGTTTTGCCGGAAATGCAAAATTTGTATCGGCTTTTTCGCAAATATTAATTTTAACGGCCAACGGCAATCCTGCTTCCATTCACCTGCATATCAAAAACGAATTAACGGAGCAAAAGCTGAAAAATGTTGTTGCTGTGATACCGGGCAAAACCAAAAAAGAGGAGTATGTAGTATTTGGCGGGCATTACGATCATTTGGGCATTGGTAAACCCAATAAAGACCTGGATAGTATTTATAATGGTGCCAATGACGATGCAGCCGGCACTACTGCCGTGATGATGCTGGCAAAATATTTCAGTAAGCAAAAAGATAATGAACGCACGTTGATTTTTGTTGCTTTTACTGCCGAAGAGATCGGGGGTTATGGCAGCCGTTACTTCAGTAAACAAATGGATCCTGATAAAGTAATGGCCATGTTTAATATTGAAATGATTGGTACCGAAAGCAAGTGGGGTACCAACAGTGCTTACATAACCGGCTACGAAAAAAGCGATATGGGCAAGATACTGCAGGCTAACCTCAGCGGTTCAAAATTCCGTTTTGAGCCCGATCCTTATCCCAAACAAAATTTATTTTACCGCAGCGATAATGCCACCCTTGCGGCATTGGGTG
>JANOGE010000221.1:0-2615 GCA_031414035.1 Chitinophagaceae bacterium
ACATTACCCAATATTGTAATTGGCGAAATATCCATCAGGCATCATTTTAAAGGGGAAAATGCTTTTTTTATTACTGAGGAGTTTGATGCCGGTTTTATTGAACAATATGTAAGCAACCTGATTAATAATAATATATTGCAGTGCTGTATTTGTGGTTGGGTTGACGTGCTGTACAATAAATATAATGCAACTTTATTTTTAATAGAGAAAGATAAAAGCCCCAATTCAGTTAATTTTACAAAAGAAAATCTAAATAAAATATACCGGATACAAAATGGATAAATTAATGTCGGATCTGAAAACACAGATCATTGCCCAGTTGAATTTACAGGATACAAAACCTGAAGATATAGGAGATGACCAGCCACTTTTTGTTAAAGGACTTGGTCTGGATTCGATAGATGCATTAGAATTAATTGTTTTATTACAGCAACTTTATAAGATCAAACTTTCCAATGCAGAAGATGGCCCTAAGGTTTTTCACTCTGTAAGAACCATGGCCGAATATATCACTGCTCACCAAGCCCAGAATTCTTAAACACATGAACGAGCCCGTTTTTGTTGCTGGTAAAGGGATCATTTCGGCGATAGGTAACAATGTCGCAGAATGTTTTGATGCCCTTAAAAACGGCCGGGCAGGAATGGGCCGGATGCATTACCTGGATTCTGTTCACCGGCATAGGCTTCCTGTAGCCGAAGTAAAGCTGGACAATGATGAGCTTTCAAAACTTGCCGGGTTACCCAAAACAAAAAGCCGTACCGCATTTTTGAGCCTGGTTGCTGCAAAAGAAGCTCTTCATGATGCAGGTATCGAAAATATAGCTTCGCTTCGAACAGGATTTATTTCTGCCAATTCGGTTGGAGGAATGGATAAGACTGAAAATTTTTTCACTGAATTTCTTTCTGATAACAGCAAAGGCAGATTGCGTGATGTGATTCATCATGAGTGCGGAAGTGTAACTGAACTGGTTGCCGATGCACTGGGAATTGAAGATTATATTACTACTATCAGTACGGCTTGTTCATCATCTGCCAATGCGATTTTTTTTGGAGCAAGACTAATACGAAATAATATCCTTGATGTGGTAGTAGCCGGGGGCACCGATGCACTTACAAAATTTACGCTTAATGGTTTTAATACATTGATGATCGTTGATGAGCAGTTTTGTCAGCCTTTTGATGAGAACCGTCGTGGGCTTAACTTAGGTGAGGGTGCCGGGTATGTAGTTTTAGTTTCTGATAAAGTAGCTGCTATTTTAAAGAATAAACCAACAATAATATTGAGTGGTTATTGCAACGCTAATGATGCCTATCACCAAACAGCCTCTTCACCCGACGGAACCGGGTCTTTTCTTGCCATGAGTGGTGCGCTAAAGAAAAGTGGATTGAAACCAGCTGATATTGATTACATCAACCTGCATGGTACAGGTACACAGAACAATGATATAGCAGAAGGAACGGCGATCAAAAGGCTGTTCGGCTCTCATTATCCAAAAATGAGTTCAACAAAAACATTTACCGGGCATACATTGGGCGCAAGCGGCGGTATAGAAGCTGTGTTTTCTGTGCTTGCATTACAACATGGGATTATTTATCCCAATCTCCGTTTACAAACCCCTATGAAGGAACTTCCTTTTATTGTTGAAACTGAATTCAAAAAAAATATTGAGGTTAAACATGTTCTTTCCAATTCTTTTGGTTTTGGCGGCAATTGTTCATCATTGATATTTTCAAAAGTTGAGTAAAAGTAGAAGCGTGATCAATTTTTCAGCTTGGCTGCAAAAAGAATTTAGCCACAAAGGCGCAAAGGCACAAAGAAAAATGGTAAACCATTTTGAAATCATGGTATAAGTTTATTTCGCAGAAATAAACTTTGTGCATTTATGTCTTGGTGGCGAAAAATTTTTTTCTTGCGGAGCAAGAAAACCAACAATTATAAAACCTATAAATTTTTAAATACAAACATGTACATCAGGGCAACAGGCAATATTTCACCACAAAAAACCTATGGCCACCAGCCAATGGTGAATGCTTTTGAATATACAGGTAACCGCCTGGTATGTATAGAACCCGATTACAAAGAATTTATCGACCCAAAGCAGATCCGCAGAATGAGCCGTATCATACGTATGGGTGTGGCTGCCGCTATGGAATGTTTGCAGGAAGCAGGAGTTAAAGTGCCTGGTGCAATCATTACCGGAACAGCTTACGGCTGTTTGGAAGACACCAATTCTTTTTTAAGCAAGATGGTAGAGTTCAATGAAGAATTGTTGACACCAACCGCTTTTATACAATCAACCCACAATACCATTGGTGCACAAATTGGTTTGTTGTTGCAATGTAATAATTATAACAATGCTTTTGTACACCGTGGTTTTTCTTTTGAAAGTGCATTGCTTGACGGCATGATGTTATTAAAGGAAAGGGAAGCATCCAATGTATTGGTTGGCGCTATTGATGAAATAACCAATACCAGTCATGCTTTATTAAACAGGCTGGGTTTGTATAAACAAGGCCCCCTTTCAAACCTGGATCTTTATAAAACAAAAACCAAAGGAACCATTGCCGGTGAAGGCGCCACATTTTTTTTACTGGCCACTGAACCTTCATCAACG
>JANOGE010000222.1:0-3008 GCA_031414035.1 Chitinophagaceae bacterium
CTTCGTCCTGCAGCCAGCGTATACGTTCGTAAACTGCCGTTACCGACTTGCCCAGTTTATCAGCGATCTCTTTTGTGGTTAACCGGGCATCATGCTGCAACAGTATCAATATCCTTTTATCAATGGCATCAAATTTTGTCATAAAGATGTTTTAACTGCAATTAAGTGCATTTTCAGATTATTTAACTGTATTCAGGGTGTTTTTTCATCCTATTTAGTTTTATTTTCCAATATAACATAAGTCATAGTTCATGTAAAGAAATAGTTAAACCTTTAGGGAAAATACAGAATATGAACACCTTAAATTTTGCACCGGAAACCCTGATGATGGGTTATGGATATAAGCCAGAACTGAGTGAGGGCGCTGTTAAATGCCCCATCTTTCAAACATCTACATTTGTTTTTAAAACGGCCGAAGATGGTAAAGCCTTTTTTGAAATGGCACATGGCAGGCCCGGCCATGAGGGCCAGGAAATGGGAATGATCTACAGCCGGATCAACAACCCGGATATGGAAATACTCGAGGACCGGTTAAAATTATGGGATGGTGGGGAAGCGGCGGCTGCATTCTCCAGCGGGATGAGTGCCATAGCCACTTCAGTGGTCAGCTTTTTAAAACCCGGCGATGTTTTATTATTCAGTAACCCCATTTATGGAGGTACACACAAATTGATTCATTTAATGCTGCATAACTGGGGCATTACTTCTATTGGATTTAATGCCGGCGATAGTAAAGAAGAAATTATTAAACTGTTAGAAGTCAACAATGCCTGCAAAAAGCTTAGTATGATCTATGCAGAAACGCCGGCCAACCCTACCAACGATTTAATAGATATTGAAATGTGTAGTGAAATAGCAGCCATGTATTCTACTTCAGAAAAAAAAGTATTGGTTGCCATTGACAATACTTACATGGGACCTTTGTGGCAGCACCCGCTTAAACATGGTGCCGACATTGTTTTGTACTCTGCTACAAAATACATTGGGGGTCACAGCGACCTTATTGCCGGGGCAGCTGTTGGCAGCAATGAGATAATTAAAACAATCAAAAAGAGCCGTACCGTATTTGGTACTATTATAGATCCTCATACAAGTTGGTTACTGATGCGCAGCCTCGAAACGTTAAAAATAAGAATGGAAGCAGCTGCGGCAAATGCTGAAAAAGTAGCCGCTTATCTTTTGCATCACCCTAAAGTAGAAAAAGTATATTACCTGGGCTATACAAAAATGAATAATCCAAAGCAGCTGCCGATTTTAGCAAAACAATACTTAAGTAATGGTGCTATGCTTAGTTTCGATGTGAAAGGTGGAGAGAAAGAGGCTTTCACTTTTTTAAATAATCTTAAACATATTAAGCTGGCAGTAAGCCTCGGGGGTACAGAGAGCCTTGCAGAGCACCCATTTAGCATGACACATGCCGATGAGCCCAATGAAGAAAAAAACAGGCTGGGTCTTACAGAAAAAATGGTACGACTGAGTGTTGGCATAGAAAAAAGTAAAGATCTGATTCAGGATATTGAACAGGCGTTAGAAACAGTTTAATTTTTTATACTAAATTATTTATGTAAAAAATGCCGGAAAATTTCCGGCATTTTTATGAGTATTTTTTTAAATCAGAATGAATAATTAATTCCAAACATGACCAGGTCAGTTGTCATTTTATAAGACACTTCACTTCCCGGAACTGCTCCATAAGGATTGTTAGGATTCTTCATCATCGGGCTTAATAACGGGCCGCTTGTAGTGCCACTACTGGTGCCATGATGGTACACAGCATTCAGGTTGAACCGGCTGTTAAATTCATATCCAAAACCAAACTGGTATGCATTTTTAATAATGGCTGTTGCCGGGGTAGAGAAAAAAGCAAGTTCACTGCTGATCGGATTTGAGCTGTAGGTATAACCAACCCTTAATGGGAATTTATTTATGCCTTTGTATTGGATACCGGCAGATACAATGGATATATTTTTCCATCCAAAACCTGCAACAGAAGCCGTATTTGTCCAGCCTTTTTCTTTAAAGCCTGCAGTGTTTTTATAGTTCACAAACCGGTAATCAAGGGCTATATCAATTTTATTCTTAGAATAACCTATGCCTGCTGATATAATGGCAGGGTAGTTCATTTTAAATTTCACATTAGATGCTTTACTGCCATCCAGGTATGTATTTTCAAAATCAAACCTGCCAAAAGATTGCGGTGATTTATAAGAGGCTCCCATTTTTATTCCCTTTCCGGAATTGTAAAATACACCAACCTGGGCACCAATACCTAAAGCAGATGCTTTATTACTTACCGGGTATCCCAGTGTTTGGCTGGGTGATGAAAGCGGGTTGGGAGCAAGTTTAAGTGAAGAATAATTAAAAGTTGGAGCCAGGCCAATAGAAAACTGATTGGTGATCTTATAGGCATAGGTTACGCCAACCTGCAGCAATTGATAATCTGATTGAATACGACCAAAACCTCCCATGTTTTGCGGCATATTAATAGGATTTGAATTGCTTTCGGGGAAAGTAACTCCAAATCCACTGATGCCAAATGCAGACAAACCAAATGTATGCTTACTGTTTTTTTTGCCCCATACCATGGCCAGTGCAGGCATTAGGGAAACACCCCTGTCATCTTTTGTCATTCCACTCATTGACCCACCTGGTGTAGGTGCGGTAGAATACAAAACCGGTGAAGAAAAGAATAAACCTGCATTAACCGAAAATATCTTTGAATCAAAAGCCGATATGGCTGCGGGGTTCCATTGCAGAGCGCCGTTTATATCAATTGGCTGGGCTGTTGCAGCACCCCCCATTGACATATTGGTTGCACCAATCCCTTGCATAATATGGCCGGCCTGAGCCAGCAAAATAACAGGCAATAAGCCTAGTCCTAATGTTGCTAATAACTTTTTCATAATCGTAGTTTTTAAACTGCAGTAACAGCAGTTTGTAAATAATATTATTACTATTCCTTCTACCTGATTTTGTTACTGATTTATATAGAAGGATCATTGCTTATA
>JANOGE010000223.1:0-11734 GCA_031414035.1 Chitinophagaceae bacterium
CCGGTAGACTGGATCGTCTGCAAAAAATATGATGGACCCATTACCCAATGGCTGAACCCCTATTACTGTTCCATCTTTAATTTTTTGCCTGGTCTTACTTCCAACAAAACCGGCTGCCTGGTTTTCTTTCTTTATAACCCCAACATTCCATCCACTCTTCATAAATTCATACATATCCCCACTTAGTTTTAATAAAAAGTAATTGCGGTCATAACCGAAAGCCAATGGGTGTGAATTATCCAATTCTACTTTATAAATGGCACCGGGAATATTATTTACTATGCCATCCCTTTCCCTGTTCTCATATAGTTTTAGGTCGGGATAGCTGTCTTTTTTATCGTCTTTCCTGTCTTCCTTCTTATCTTCCTTTTTATCTTCTTCATCATCTTTCTTAATTTTAATTCCCCAATCGGCTTTGGCAATTTGGGCAACAGCGTTATCCAGGGCAATTATTTTACCCCCCTGCTGCACCCATAGTTTGATCTCTGCGGCTGCCTCTTTATCTTTTAAAAATGGATAATTGCCGTCGGGCAGGATCAATACATTTATATTTTTTAATGTATTGCCATTAAACTCACCGGCATTGATCAAGCTCACGGGATAATTCAGTTGCTGCTCAAACAAATGCCATACTTCCCCCGCTGCATTTGCATTAACCCCGCTGCCGGTTAATACCGCGAGGTTTGGTTTTTTTATCAGGTGAACTTTTTCACTGCCAAAGTCAAAACCGGTTTCCATAAACCCTCCGCTTACTTCCGTTATTGTTGCATTATGAGCAAGCGCCAGGTCTGCAAATTGTTTTAATTTATCTTCATTGGCTTTTTTCAAAACGATCATAGTTCCTTTTTGAAAAGCTTTACCGTAATAACTGAATTCTTTTTCTGCAAACCGGACTTTTATCTTTGCATTCAATAAAGCAGCTAAGAATTTAACATCAGCAAAAGAATTATAATTTACCAGGTATCCATAAGCAGAAGTGGAGATATTACTATTAACATTTTGAATACTGTACATACCCACTGACAGTTTTTCTTTAACCGCATAGGCTTGCACGCCATACACAAAAGGTATGCTCCATGCGGTTATATCGTAAGTAACCGAATCACTCAATTTAGATTTTGGTTCAAACAGAACTTTTACCAGGGCCGATTTTGGCTGATATGCACTTATGGCAAAACCATTGGTAACAGTAAAGCTTTCTTCTTTACCGGTAAAATAATTATACCCTTTAATGGATGGCCCGTCCACCCTGCCATATTTAATTCCATTTACATCAAAAAAGTTTTGCAAGGCCTTACGTTTACCTGCATTGTTTTCCGTAATAACATAGGTCTTATATTCCCCGATACCATTTGTATTGGCATCATCAAAATATTTTTTGTATTCACTGATCAGTTTAGCGGCATTTAATGACGCAATTTCAATGGTACTTATGCTGGTGGTGAAATGATGGGCTATCCTGTCGTTTAAAGTGAGCGTATCTCCTTCATTCGTAACTACGGCTAACCCTCCGCCGCTATGGCCAGCCTGTTCATAGGTCATACCAATAGCGCCATTGTATGTTGGATACGTATCACCGTACGCCGGGTAAAAAAGGTCGAAAATCTCTTTGGTGAAATAGAGCCATCCGTTGACATCAAAATATTTTGCATGGTTTTTACCAATGGTTGTTTGAAACTGTCTTTGCCAGGGGGTGATCACTTCATGAAAAGGCTCTGCGGCAGGCGCAAAAAAATAGGGGTTATTAATACCCTGTTCATGAAAATCACAATGGATCTGAGGCATCCATTCATTATATTTTTTCATACGTCCCTGGGTTTCTACCTGGGTTTGCCAGGCCCAATCACGGTTCAGGTCAAAATTATAATGATTTACCCTGCCGCCCGGCCAGGGTTCGCTATGCTCCCTGCTATCAGGATTTGCATCAGCGTTTTTTCCAACCATTTGAGTAAACCAGTTCACATACCTGTCTCTTCCATCCGGATTTAAACAGGGATCAATAATGACCACCGTATTTTTTAACCAATCCTTCGTTTGAATATTAACCGGATCCAGTAACGCATATAATGTTTTCATAGAAACCTCAGAAGAACTGGCCTCATTACCATGCACATTATAACTCAGCCAAATAATTACGGGTGCAGCCGGGTCAGCCGGTTTATCTTTTAATATTCCTGTAAACCTTAAATTATTTTTTCTGATCTCATCAAGCCTGTTTATGTTTTCTGCAGAAGATACAATGGCCAGGATAAGTTCCCTGCCTTCATGGGTTTCTCCATATTTTTCCAGCTTCATCATCTGGGGCATGGAAACCAAAGCCTGGTTAAAGTAGTTCACCATTTTGTAATGGGGTGTGAATTTGCTGCCAAGCCCGTATCCTAAAAATTCATCCGGCGATTTTAATTGTGCCAATACCGACCCACTAAATAAAAGCAGGCTTGAAAAGATTAATTTAACCCTCATTATATTTTATTAAAAGATAAAATGAATGGCCAACCAGCCATACACCTGAAAATATTACGTGAAAATAAAGAAAGCAGTTGACTTGTATGAGCCACTTATCCAGAAAATGACTATTCACTGATCAATGTAATATCACGGCAATAAAGTAAATTCGAAAAATAAATGGAGCTTATGACTATAAAAAAACTATTTTTTACGGTTGCCTTTATTACTTCGTTAACCATTACGGCTGTATCTCAGCCTCAAAAGGCCGTTGGCCTCAGCTATTCCTCTCAAAAAAAAGTTAATGGCCGTAAAGGGGCGGTAGTATCAGCCCACCCGCTGGCAAGTATGGTTGGCTTAAGTATTTTGAAAAAAGGTGGTAATGCCATTGATGCTGCCATTGCTACTCAATTGGCATTGGCCGTTGTTTACCCCGGGGCAGGCAATATCGGGGGTGGTGGGTTTATGGTTGCACATTTAAAAAATGGTGAAAATATCAGCCTGGATTACCGGGAAAAAGCGCCATCCAAAGCCAGCAGGGATATGTACCTGGATACCTCCGGAAACCCTCAGTTAAATTTATCGCAGGATGGACATCTGGCAGCCGGAGTTCCGGGCACTGTGGCAGGTTTATTTGCCAGCATGAAATATGCAAAACTTCCATTTTTTACATTAATACAGCCGGCTATTGACCTTGCAGAAAAAGGTTTTGCCATTACCGCCTCACAAGCTTCATCATTCAACAGTACTAAAAAGGAATTTTTAGAATTGAATAGTTCTCCTGTTTCATTTGTAAAAGAATCTGAATGGAAAGCAGGAGATATTTTAATACAAAAAGACCTGGCCAATACATTAAAGCGGATAAGAGATGAAGGGCAAAAAGGATTTTATGAAGGTGAAACGGCCAGGTTGATCGTGGCCGAAATGCAAAGAGGCAAGGGCATCATTACGTTGGAAGATTTAAAAAAATATGAAGCAAAAGAGAGAGCCGTACTTGATTTTAATTACAAAGGCTACCAGGTTATTTCAATGCCGTTACCCAGCAGCGGAGGAATCATTGTACAGCAAATGCTGAAAATGATCGAAGATAAAAATATTGCTGCGATGAAATTTCAAACAGCAGCATCTGTACAATTAATGACCGAAGTGGAACGACGGGCTTTTGCCGACAGGGCTGCGTTTTTAGGCGATCCGGATTTTGTAAGCGTACCTGTAAAAACGCTGGTAAGTACCGATTATTTAAAAAGGCGCATGAAGGATTATGAACCCGGCAAAGCAGGAAACAGTAAAACGGTACTGGCCGGGTTAATTAAAGAAAGTGAAGAGACAACGCACTTAAGTGTAATGGATACTTATGGCAATGCCGTATCTGTAACCACTACGCTAAATGGTGGCTACGGAAGTCGCACGGTTGTTAGCGGTGCAGGCTTTTTATTGAACAATGAGATGGATGATTTTAGTGTTAAGCCCGGCGTGCCCAATATGTATGGGGCTGTTGGTAACGAAAAAAACGCCATAGAACCCGGCAAAAGAATGCTGAGCAGTATGACCCCAACCATTGTTTTAAAAGACGGCTTCCCATACCTGGTTGTAGGTACTCCCGGAGGTACAACCATCCCTACCAGTGTATTTCAAACGTTGGTAAATGTTTTGGAATTTAACATGAAACCAGATGATGCCGTTAACAAACCTAAATTTCATCACCAATGGCTACCCGATATCCTTTCGGTTGAAAAAGATTTTCCGGAAGCGGTAAAAAAACAACTGGAAGAAATGGGATATGCTGTTAAAGTTAAAGGCGCATGGAGCAGAACAGAGCTTATTCAGATAAAAAATAAAAAAATGACGGCCGTAGGTGATAAAAGAGGAGATGATGATGCGAGGGCTTATGCCCCCTGATCCATAAAAGTCAATCCTTTATTTCCTTAAGGCAGGAAAATGGACATGACCATTTTGAATAAACGCCGGTTCTTAATAAAGTGAATTTTAAATTGTACAATATGTCTGTGGGTAATGTATTTCTTCCGTCTGTTATAAAACGTCTCAGTTATTATAAAGAACTTGGTGATAAAACATTTGAACAATTAAATGATGCTGATTTTCATTATCAGCCCAATGAAGAAAGTAACAATATTGCTCTTATTATACAACATGTTGCAGGCAATATGCTTAGCCGCTGGACCGATTTTTTAACCACTGACGGTGAAAAGGACTGGCGTAACCGGGATGTTGAGTTTGAAGAACAAAATTTAACAAAACAACAATTGATTGCTTTGTGGCAAAAAGGATGGGATGGTTGTTTAGGCACATTGAAATCATTGAACGGAGAGGACCTTTTAAAAACAATCTTTATCCGCAGTGAAGCTTTATTTGTCATTGATGCCATCAACAGGCAACTGGCGCATTACCCCTATCATGTGGGGCAGATCATTTTCCTGGCAAAAATCATTAAAAATGAACAATGGCAAAACTTATCCATTGCAAAAAGACAGTCTGAACAATATATTCAGCAATTGAAAAAAAAAGACTGAATATTCAACCTTTTTAACTTCATTTTCCCTCCGGTATTTCTGTTTCATAAAACATGGTTAAGCATTTTTTTCCTATACAAAAATGTAAAGTTTGGTACTGAATTTGCCTTTAATGGCCGAATGGCTATTTTTACACATAATAATTAACCCTGCGCAGATTTCTAAACATATTAAAATGGATTTTTCTGGCACTGACATTCTGGTTGGTACTTGCTGTTTTATTCATTTATGCTTTATCGGTTTCGGCCTGGCTATTTGTCCTATTACTATTGGCCTGGGTGGCAGCCTGGCTATTCCTGTTCAGAAAAACAAAACATAAGATCTCGTTTTTTCTTTTCATTTTAATCCTTTTTATTTCTACCTGGGGCATCTTACAATTTACCCCCGTGCAAAATTGGCTGGTAGCAAAAGTTACTAATGTACTTTCAAAAAATCTTAAAACCATGGTTTCTATCCGGCATGTGGATTTAAGTTTTTTTAATAAAATGTCAATTGAAGGGCTTTTGTTGGAAGACCGAAAACATGATACATTGGTTTATGCCGGAACAGCCAAAGTAAATATTACCGATTGGTTTTTCTTTAAAGACAATGCCACGCTCAAATATATTGGCCTAACCGATGCCGTAGTGAATATAAACAGAACAGATTCCGTTTGGAACTACCAGTTCCTGGTTGACTATTTTTCAATTTCGAAAAAGAAAACTGCCGCTAAAGGGGGCATTGAATTTGACCTGCAGGCTTTACAATTTGAAAATGTGATTTTCAGCAAAGTAGATAAATGGATTGGACAGGACATGAAAGTTGCCATAAAGAGACTCGATCTTAAAGCAGACACGATTTATTTCAACAGGAAGCAAATCTACATTTCACAACTTAAACTTGATGTTCCTTCATTTACCCAGTCAATCTATAGCGGCAACAAACCTAAAATTGAAAATGACAACCTCAGGGACCTGGTTCCAAAGATCCCTGTACTTTCGGCATTACAATGGAATACTGGTGGCTGGATGGTTAATATAAAGAATATAGAACTTAATAATGCCAGCTTTACTTATGAAATTGAAACTCCCCGTGGACGATATACAGACCATTTTGATGAGCGCCACCTTGCATTTACCGGGATAACCGGCAAATTGAAAAATGTAAAGTTTATCAATGATACGTTAACCACCGATTTAAAACTAACCGCAAAAGAACGCAGTGGTTTAGAAGTGAAAAACCTGGAGGCAAAAATAAAATTCACCCCCGACGTGATGGAATTTAAAAACCTTTTACTGGAAACCAATAAGAGCAGGATCGGTAATTATTATTCGATGCGTTATAAAAATTTTAATGACGACCTGAACAGTTTTTTACATAATGTAACCCTGGAAGGAAATTTTGAAAAAAGCTACGTTCATAGTGATGATATTGCCTTTTTTGCACCAAAATTAAAAACCTGGAACCGGATTTTTTATTTGCAGGGAAATGTTAAAGGTTCCGTAGATAATCTTACTGCAAAAAAAATGATTGTAAAAAGCGGCAACACCATTATAGATGGCGACATTACTTTAAAAGGGCTACCGGATATATACAACACATTTATTGATTTTAAATCAAACGACTTACAAACAAATTACAGTGATCTGGTTATGCTGGTGCCTTCTTTAAAAAATATAAGGCAGCCACAATTCAGTCAATTAGGCACTGTACATTTTAAAGGAAATTTCACAGGATTTATAAAAGATTTTGTTGCGTTTGGCAATATCAACACAAATCTTGGCAATTTAAATGCCGACATAAATTTGAAACTGCCTGATAACAAAGTACCCGTTTACTCCGGAAAAATTTCATCGGGAGGTTTTAACCTGGGCAGGTTTTTTAATAATACACAAATTGGCCTGGTTGCATTTGATGGAAAAGTAAAAGGCAGCGGATTTAATATTAAAACACTGAATGCAGATTTTGATGGCAAAATTCACAAACTGGAATACGCTGGTTATCCTTACCAGAATATAACAGTGAACGGAACCTTTGTAAAAAGCCTTTTTACCGGCCATCTTGATGTTGATGATCCCAATTTAGTAATTAAAGACCTCAATGGTTCTATCAGCCTTTTAGATGATACAACAAGGTTTAATTTTACAGCAGATCTGCAAAGGGCGAATTTGCAGAAACTAAAATTATCTGCCGGAGATTTTAGTTTATCGGGTTTACTAAGACTGAATTTTGCAGGAAATAACATTGATGACTTTTTGGGTACGGCAAAATTGTATAATGCAACACTAAGGCACGATACTGCCCGGTTATCTTTTGACTTTCTTACATTAAATTCTTTTATAGACAGTGGTAAAAAAACACTTACTGTTCAATCAAACGAAATTGATGGAAGCCTTACCGGCCGGTATAAAATACTGGAGTTGCCCGATGCCTTTAAAGTTTTTCTGAACCGTTATTATCCTGCCTATATTGCAAAACCGGCATACCAGGTAAGCGACCAGGATTTTTCTTTTCTCATAAAAACAAAACAGGTAGATGCATATGTAAAGTTGTTTGATAAAAAGTTAAGCGGGTTTGACCATTCGGTTTTTTCCGGCAATCTTAAACTGGCAAAAAATGATTTTAATATCAATGCCAATGTCCCTGAATTCAGTTACGATGGAAAAACATTTCAAAACATTCAGCTTACCGGCAAAGGAAATCTCGATAGCCTTAATACCGATATCTCAGTAAGTGATATTGCATTATCAGACAGCCTTCATTTTCCAAATACTAAATTAAAACTTAGTTCAAAAAATAATATTTCCAACATACAGCTAACAACAAGTGCCAGTAAAACATTGAGTGATGCACAGTTAAATGCAAGGATTCAAACCTATAAGGATGGCGTCAAAGTCCATTTCTTCCCTTCTTCCTTTATCCTTAATGAAAAAAAATGGAACCTGGCAAATGATGGTGAATTAACCCTGCGAAAATCATATATAGAGGCTACTGATGTAAGGTTTACACAAGGTGACCAGGAGATCGTTATTTCGACAGAGCTTGATGAACTAACTGACCATACAAACCTGGTAGCCAAACTGAAAAAAGTCAACATCAATGATTTTACACAACCTTTTTTAAAGCAACCCAGATTTGAAGGCGTAGTAACCGGTGCCGTAAAATTAAAAGACCCTTTCGGCAAACAGATCATTGAGTATGATATTGTGGCTGACGATTTCAGGCTGGATAACAGGGTAATTGGAACGGTGAATGCAAAAGGCGAAGTGAATACAACCAGTGGTGTGATAAAATTAAAAGCGGATGCTGATGGTGAATTGTATAAGTTTAACATGGACGGCTTCTATAATTTTAAAATAGATTCTACAGGCCATCAAATGGACATCGCTTTCGGCGCCGAGCGTTTTGACATCAGCATACTGGATAATTATCTCGGAAGTATTTTCAGTAACATGCAGGGTAATGCACAAAGCTATTTAAGGCTTAAAGCTATTGATGGCCACAAATATATTACCGGTGGTGTAACCGTTACTGAAGGAGCACTAAAAGTAAAATATACGCAGGTTAAATATAAATTCAGCAATGAAACCATCATCTTTAATCCCGATGAGATAGACCTGGGCACCCTGTTGCTAAGAGATACATTAAATAATGCCGGTACGGCGAGTGGTAAAATGCAGCATCATTTTTTCCAGGACTTCGGGTTTGATAATATCCGTTTTACAACAGATAAAATGCTGTTATTAAATACCGGCAAAAAAGATAACAGCCAGTTTTATGGAAAAGTAATCGGTAAAGCTTTAATGACTTTAGACGGCCCGGTTACGGATATGAAAATGAATATTACCGGCGAGCCATCAGCTGTTGACAGCAGCCATATTTTTATCCCAACCGGAAACAGCCAGGAAATTGGAAAGATTGACTATATAGACTTTATAGAGTATGGCACTAAAATGGAAGAGAACTTAAAAGGAAAAAAGGAAACTAATTTTTTGGTAAATATGAATTTAACAGCTAATCCTGCCTGTAAGATTGATGTGATATTGGATGAAGTAACCGGAGACATTATCAAAGGGCGTGGTAATGGTTTATTAAATATCAGGGTGGGTACAAAGGAGCCGTTAACCATAAGGGGCAGGTATGCTATAAAGGATGGTGAATACAAATTCAATTTTCAAACCGTTCTAAAAAAATATTTCAGCATTAACCAGGGCTCTATAACCTGGAACGGGGATCCCTACCTGGCACAAATAAATATTGATGCCGAGTACCTGGCAAAAAAAGTTGACCTGAGTAATTTAAGTTCATCTACCAAACAAAAGGAAAATGTTACCATCATTGCACACTTAAAAGGCGTACTTAATAAGCCGGTCATCAGTTTCGACTTTCGATTCCCGGCCAGCAGCCCGGTAAGCAATGACTTTGTTTTGCTGAATAAGTTAGAAGCCATGAAGAAAGATGAAAATGAAATGAACAAGCAGGTAGCCAGCCTTTTATTATTCAATACGTTTATTTCTACAGACCAGAACCAGTCCTCTTTAACCAGTGGAAGTACCATTGGGCTGGCCACCAATACCATTGGCGGTATGTTATCCAGCTGGTTGACCACTATTTTTAATAAAGAACTGGAAAAAGCTACCAATGGAATTGTTTCAACTTATTTTGATATCAATTCAAACCTTGACCTTCAAAACAAGGCAGCACTTATACAGGCCAGTTTAAATGCTGGCGTAAAACTTGTATTAACCGACCGCCTGGTAGTATTAATTGGCGGTAACCTGGATTATAATAACCCATATGCCCAATTGAATAAAAAGGGATTATTAACGCCTGATATTAATATAGAATGGTCACTGAATAAAGATGGTACTTTAAAAGTAGTAGGCTTTAACCGTACCAGTGTAGACCTTACACAGGGACAAAGAAACAAATCGGGAATCAAATTATCTTACCGCAAAGATTTTGATAACCTATCAGAATTATTTGCCCCCAACGAAGAAAAAAGAAAGAAACGGTTAGCGAATAAAAAATAGGGATAATCCTTATTTCATCATTGTCTATAATCCGTTTAGTATTTCATGACCCAGCTTATCCCTTTTTGTTTTTAAATATTTTTCATTATGCGGATTGGATTTTATTTCAATATGTACATTATCCACCACTTCCAGTCCATAGCCAAGCAAGCCGGCACGCTTACGGGGATTATTGCTCATCAGCTTCATTTTCCGCACCCCCAAATGCCTTAATATCTGAGCGCCCACACCATAATCCCTTTCATCCATATCAAAGCCCAGTTCCAGGTTGGCTTCCACAGTATCCCTTCCCTGTTCCTGTAATTTATAAGCCTTCAGTTTGTTTAACAATCCAATACCCCGCCCTTCCTGGTTCATATAAAGTACCACTCCTTTTCCTGCTTCTTCTATCATTTTCATGGCATGGTGCAACTGGTCTCCGCAATCGCAACGAAGAGAACCCAGAATATCCCCCGTCATACAACTGCTGTGAACCCTTACTAAAACCGGTTCCTTTTTTTCCCAATCTCCTTTTTTAAGCGCCATATGTATTTCGCCGGTGTTCAATTGTTCAAATGCTATCAATTCAAAAACACCATACTTCGTAGGCAGTTGAACCCTTACCTGTTCTTTGATCAGGGTTTCTTCCCTGAGCCGGTATTCGATCAGGTCTTTTATAGAGATCAGTTTCAGATCAAATTTCTTTGCAATTTTTTTTAACTGGGGCAACCTGGCCATCGTTCCGTCTTCGTTCATAATTTCAACCAAAACCCCTGCAGGGGCAAACCCGGCCAGCCTTGCCATATCAATGGTAGCTTCAGTATGTCCCGAGCGGCGTAAAACACCTCCCCTTTTTGCCCGTAAAGGAAAAATATGCCCCGGGCGTCCAAGGTGTTCGGGTAAGGTTTCGGGGTTTACCAATGACTGTATGGTTTTTGATCTGTCCTGTGCAGATATGCCGGTTGTACAACCTTGCCCAAGCAAATCAATACTCACTGTAAAAGCGGTTTCATGTAATGACGTATTATTCATTACCATGGGTTGTAAATTCAGTTCATTACACCGGTCTTCACTTAAAGGCGCACAAATTAATCCACGGCCATGTATGCTCATAAAATTGATCACTTCAGGTGTTACATTATTTGCTGCTGTGATAAAGTCGCCTTCATTTTCCCGGTCTTCATCATCCACCACAATGATCAGTTTACCGTTTTTAATATCCTCAATTGCACTTTCAATACTATCTAACATATATTTATTAGTTGATTCACAAAGTTAACCAGAATTAAAATGCAGGGCTTTCGGTTTTAGTAATTCTTTATTCTACCGGAAAAAACCTTCCTGAAAATCGTTCTTTTTAAAAAGCAGGTTGCTTCCGGAAAAAAACAGGCAGAAATTGAATTATTAATGTGTAGCATTATCCTGAGATCATACCTTTAAAATGGCTGTATATCCTGGCTATTTGAATAAAAATGTTCCGGTTAAATTATGGAAATCAGCAGCCATTAGAATTTCAGGCATTTTCCTTTATAGAGGCAGCAAATAATAAGTTTGAATTGCCTGATATTTTGTTAACAGAATTTAACAGAATTTGGCAATAATTCGCTTTCTTTGCCATCGTAAACCAAACTAATATGAATTTCAAGAAAATTTTATCATTATTGCTCGTTACTGTACTGATAATTCCAGTTGTGCTGAATGCACAGGTGACTACCAGCAGCATTACAGGTATTGCCAAAAGTAAGAGTGGCAGCCTGCTTCCCGGAG
>JANOGE010000224.1:0-7006 GCA_031414035.1 Chitinophagaceae bacterium
CATTCGTCGCACTTACAAAAGAAACATTAGTAGGTAATGTATCAGTCAGCAAATAATTGGTTAAGGCCGATGTACATAAAGTACTTAATGATTTAGTATAAGAAATATTCTGTCCTTCCGGAACCTGAATTGTACCTCCGGTTGTCAATGAAACTGACGGATTGAGAATTATACTTGTTACCTGGTCAGTAACGCTGGCTGAAGAACCCTGTGAAGCGCCGTCACCCATACCTCTTCTTCTGAAAGCTTCTTTGATGGCACATTGATAAGCGCCACCGTAAAGATTCAGGTCGGCCTGCAAAATTGCATTCCGGCCATCAATAAAACCGGGACTGCAGGGTTGTAATTTCATTCCTTCCATAACCAGCTTCAAGGCAATATTATTACCACCGCCACCTGCCAGGTCATAAATATTTGGATTGATAGTAGCTACCTGGTTAATAATATTCCAGGTCATGTCCCATAATGTGGCGCACCATATTTCGCCCCTGGTATGCGGAGATGTAGATATTGATGCAGCGTAGGAACGGTTGTTTATGGTAAAATCAGTACAATACCTTTGCGTACGAATGCCAAGGCCCGTGGTTGCCTGGTTAAGGGCATAAGTGCCTATTCCCCTGGGCGTAGTAAAACCAGTTGTTAATGTTGAATTAGCCCAATCCTGTGTAAGCATTAAAGCCTGGTAATCGCTCCATCCTTCACCCATTTGTTCGGCATTGCCAAGACAACCTGCAGCAGCAGGGCCACCGGTAAGGCGGTTACTTACACCATGGCCAAATTCATGTACAATGATGCCATTATCCACATCACCATCCCTATCAGGGGTTGGAGCAGTCCAAAGGTACATCTGCATTCTTCCACTACTGCCGTCAGCGGGCGTAGAAAAATTGGCATTATTTCTATTGGTGGAGGTAGCTGCTAAGCCAGCTTGATCCTGGGCCTCAGCTAAAACATGGTCATTGCCAACTCCGCCCCTTCCTAAATTGTTGGTTTGAAAATTTCCACCCACTTCATCAAAACCATAATTATATAAAACGTCATGAATGATATTGTTCCAGTAAAACAGGTTGGTAATATTTAACTGTTTATTTGGTGAAGGGGTGCTAACTGTTGGTTCTAAAGTATAATCAGGTGTAAAATCAAAAGTTAAATTCGGTAATGCAGTTGATGAGGTAGCAGATCTTGACACACTTCCCGAATTAGCAGCAAGCGGGTCTTCATAAGCCCAAACATTATTACCCCGTGTATAATTATAATCAGTACCTGATGCATCCGTACTATGCCATTTTAATGTAGTGGCATTGGCTGAACCTGCGGTCCAGGGATTTGTGCGGATATCATGCCAGGTGGTGGATGCGCCGGGCATAAAAGATGGCGCTTCGTAAGGCGGTGGAATAACACGATAATTTGAATTATCGGCTAAAGATGGACTTACTGTTACCGGGTAACTATTTTTATTGATCTTTTTAAAATCAAATAGATTGGTTTCACCAAAAGTTGATATTGAAATTTCATCAGCATGCCTGTACTGACTTCCGAATGGGTATATATGATCCGGATCGGCCCAGTTACAGTAAACCGTTAAATTATCAGCCCCTAATGAACTACTGTTATCTGCATTAATTTTTACCATCCAGTAATCAGAACTTGTATTTGGAATGATGTAGACCTGCCATGCTAAATAAACTGCTTTACCTTCCGTAGCAGGAACCCACATTAATTGGGCAGTAATGTTTTCACGGGCAATGCCCATGTTGTTGAATTCAACTTTGTGGCCATTGTCTTTTGTACTAATAATAACGGGTGCCTGGGATGAAACCAGGCCCCTGTCTGCAATGGCTGCCACCACGGCGCCCGGTGCAGAAACAGCGGGAATACCATTGCTGATATTTATCTTTTGTTCTATTAAAGCTATCCGTCCTCCGGCATTGGAGAGTAATTTGTTGTTGCGGAATGTCAATACCTGCATTTGATTATACACCGGAATATCAAGATAGGTTTGTACAAGATATACATACCGGATACCGGAGTTCTGGTCAACATAAGAACTGGAAACAGCAAGATTGTTTACATCATAGGTGCTCAAACCAATAGCTACCCGGTTTGCATTTACTAATTGCAACGCTGCATTCTTATCGGCTTCGCTGACCTGCGACCAACTTGCAGAAAAAGTAAAAAGGGCAATGATCAAGAGGAAAATTTTTCTCATAAATAATTAATTAGTGTTAATACAATTTTTGTCAGAAAAAAAATAATTCCGGTAGTGTGTAAAAGGGTAAATTAAGGGAATATTACAGAGGATATTGACTGATAACGGATCAATATTGTGTGTTAGATCAAATACAGAGATTGAATATACCACCACACTTGAAAGTTGCATACAAAATTATATGTTTCAGCGCATCAATCCAAATAGTATTATTGCCTGCAAATACGGGTACCGCCGCCCCGGTACCAGTCACACGAACCGAATTAATAATAACTTTTTATCAGCATCCTTAGCCACCACGTAAAGTATTGGCGAACGTTGCTAAGAAAGGATGATTGCAGCACCTGGTATGTGGGTGATTATATAAAAAAAGATGCGAAGAGCTATTCTATATGGAATGGAGCGTTAAGAATGAAGAGGTGTAATTAAAGGAATTATCATTATTTTATCATATTATCACATGTAATGATAATTTGCGGATAAATAAATTAACAGCATGTGCTCATTCAGAACAATTATTACGCATTTTAAAAGAAAGACAGGCCGGATAAAATATTTACTATTGCCTCACACTTGTTTTGAATTAAAACGCATTACTAAAGATTAAAGGATCAGGCTGCGTACATTAAATTTTTTGCTGATTTATTTCTGACTGAAAGTATATACTGAAAACCCAGTTCCGTGATCAAAATAACAGCGGGGGAATGATGAAGGATATTAATGAGGTTCTCTGACCTTAATTCGTCGAGGTGTTTTACACTCTCATCCCAGGGAAAATTCTGACGTACAATAATTTCATTGGGATAAAGGACGCTTGATGTAGGATGTGCATCATTTTTTACCAGTTCATAAATGGTTTGGAGGGTCTGATATTTATTTTCCATTGCCTGATATTTTAACTGTTATGAAAAAATTACCAGGGTACGGGAAAATTTACATGCATAAATCGTTCCAATTTTTATTTTTTGGGGTTAAAAGGCTTTTTTTCTTCCCGGCAACCTTCCTCTAATTGACCTTACTTAAAATAAAAACGGGCAGGATCCGGTCCTGCCCGTTAATTATTCCTTTTTCTGATGTAAGATTTTATTTCCGCTGCCTTGTCAGCCACCAACCCAGCCACAAGCCGGTAACACCCCAGGCCACCAGGGCATCAACAAAGTGGGCCATCAGGTCGAAACTGCCATACCATATATGCATGGTGTAGGGGGCATGAAGGAATACAATTAAACCTGTGCCAATGGTGCCTATGAAAACTGTGCTGAACGTAGGTCCGGGTATTTTTACAAGCAGCCAGCAAAGCAGCCATATAATAAAGATGTTAACAAGCAGGCTGCGTCCCATATTCATGAACATCTTATTCATCCCGGGCATGCTCGTATGGTATACTACCTGTGCCCATGGTTTGCCTTCAGTGGCTTTCATCTGTTTTTCCATTTCGTCCCTGGGTGTACCCGGTGCATAGCCGGGCATCACATAAGCGCCGTCTTCGCTGAACTGTGTTCCCAGGTAAGAAAGGATGCTGTCCTGTTTTGGCGTATATTTCTGCTGAGCCTCATGAAGATTTAACATCCCCCAGGTGAGGAACTGCCATACAAAAAGAATAATGCCGCCCACCAGGGCGCCAATGATCGTTTTTTTCATACATTTAATTTTGGTTTGAATGAACAAAATAAAAAATAAAAACGAAATTTGAAACAGGGATCTTTACTTCATTAGATGTTTACTTGTTTCGCCCCACAAACAGTACCGCGATTTTCTCTGAATTACAGGAAAGGTGGAAAATTTACGACGGCTCCACCTGCGCATATTTACATACATCAGGACCACCGGAAAGAAGATCACTTGTATTTTTCCAGTATCAGGATTTCAATTTTCGGCACACAGCTACCTTCTGTAATTTGTTTAACCACATACCGGTATCTGTTACCCATCCGGATACTGTCTTTTTTTATCATGGAAAGCAATGCATATTCTTTTTTTTCCATATTCCAGGAAACACTATCCCGGTAAAGGTTCCCGGTTTCATCGTTAATCCTGAAAAGAATGTCAGCATTCAGGCTGTCTTTCTTATCTATTTTAATTACAACGGCCGGATAAATTTTATTTTCATATTTACAAGTCCCGCCATCCACATAATTAATGCCATTACAGGCAGGCAAGGCCGCTAAAATAATTATTGTGAAATACCAGCTGTACTTTTTTAAATTCATGATTTTTTTTCTAAATCTCCCATTATATTTCTATTTTTCAATGGTTTCGGCAGTTGAGGATAGATCACTCTTCCCTTCTTTATTCAGCCCGGCACAGAAATGCAGCAGAGGTATAACAGTGACGGTGTTCGGCACCGGGAAAAGTGTTGAAAACAAAATTTTTAAACCGGCTGTTTTCGCACAAATTTGGTAAGAATAACGATCTGCTGACCTTCAATCTTTCCTTCTATCTGTTCCGTATTGTCTTCCACGATCCTTATATTTTTTACCACCGTTCCCATTTTTGCGTTAAGGCTGGAACCTTTTACATCCAATGATTTTATCAGTACCACCGAATCACCGTTTTGTAAAACATGACCGTTACAGTCTTTATGCAGATCCACACTGGCATCATTTTCATGATCACCTGTTGCTTTGGCCCAGGCAAGGATCATCCGGCAGGTAAAGCATATCCAGGTTTTCCATTGCCCAACTTTCATTACGGAGCCGGTTAAGCATTCGCCATGCAGTAACCTGCACCACAGGCACTTCGCTCCACATCGTTTCTGTTAAACAATGCCAGTGCCTGCTGTCCAGTTCTTCTTTCTTCTCAATTTGCAACAGGCACCGGGCACATATCATTATACAGGTATCGGCCGAAAGGCCTTTTTGCGGGGGCACTTCAAAAAGTTTTAGATTATCCACACTCCGGCATAATTCACATTTATGCCCACTACGTATTGCAAGTTGCTCTTCTACTTTCATGATCTGTTTTTAAATTGCTGCCCAACCGGGCCTTGAAGGCAAAAGTAAATGAACCTGCACAGAATTGAACAAAACCCTTTCAGGCAGTGATAAAAAAAACAGGTGTTCGCCGGATTGGTTATTTTTATAGATATATAAAATGAAACGGAAACAGAAAATATATAATTGCTTTAGGCAAATGATAAATGAAAAGATAGTCATGCTGCAACAGGTATTGGCCGACCTTAAAGAAAGCGGCAGCAATGAAACCAAAAGTACGGCCGGTGATAAACATGAAACAGCATTAGCGATGCTTCAGATTGAACAGGCAAATACCCGGGTGCAATTAAATGAATGGTTATTGCAAAAAGCAGCGTACGAAAAAATAGATCCAACCCTGGGGGCACCAATGATCGTGAACGGCAGCCTGATTAAAACCAACAGGGGATATTTATTTATGAGCATTGGACTGGGTAAGGCTGTAATTGATCATATCAACGTGATCGCCTTATCGCCCCAGTCTCCGCTGGGCCAGAAATTAATGGGATTAAAAAAAGGGGAAGTTACCCGAATGAATAATATAGAATACGTTATAGAAAGTATAGAATAAAGAAGTTGCACCGGTTGTATTAGAAATAATGAAGTTGGTAACCTGGAAAAGAAATTGGCAACACAAAATAAATGTTAACTTTAAAATAAAAAAATGACTAAATACAATACCTTCTTACTTGTTTTTATTATTTCCCTGGTTGCCTTAATTTTTTTTATAATTGTTTACCTGAATGCGGTTTTTTCATTTGTGGTTAATGTACATGACTATGGCGAACCCAATCCTTTCCAAATAATAAGTACCTTATTCAGTCCATCCATTATTATTTCAGGGATCATATTGGGCATTTCCAGTTTGGTTTACCGGGTGCTTGGAATTGTATATGTTGCCAGGAGCAAAACAGTGACTGACGGAGAAAAAGCATTATGGATAATTGGATTTATTATCATGGGATTTGTTACGGCCATTGTATTTTTAATTATGGCTAAGGGCAGAAAATTTGTTGATTGATCATTTTCCGGTGAATTATTATTTTCGTTCCATGAGTCCTGTATGCTCCAACCCAAATATAATAACAGCAACAATTGAAGATATAACTGCCTTTAAGATCTATTGAACAGTGCATACAGGTGTGAAAGTTCCATATTTTAATATTGGTTCGTACAGAACTGGTCAACTCTTACAAGCGACATGTCCAGATAAATACAGGAGAACGTAACCCTTTTACCAGGATGGTTTAACCCGGTAAACATTTACAGGCTTTGGAATTTATGATAAAGGAAAAATGATTGAAATATTTAGTCTGACAACAACAGGCAAATTATGGTAAACCGCCTGTTTTGTTTTATTTATTAAAAAAGTTAACCCATGCTCCCGAGGCCTGTATTATTATTCTGCATTTATTTATTGTTTAGTTCGCTCACTGTTTGTATTGCACAACCGCCCAGGCTTGTGTTCCCGGTAGGACATACAGGAACTATAACAGAGATTCAGTTCAGCCGGGATGGGAAAAAAGTGATCACTGTTTCCAAAGATGGTACGGGTAAATTATGGGAGACCAGGTCGGGTAAATTGCTGAAAGACTTCAAGCCTTATGTAGATGCATCGTTGGCGCCATTGAAATCCGCCCGGTTCACGCCGGACGGGAATTTTATTATACTGAACTACGCCGAAAATCCATATAATACAGAATATGACCTTTTGCAAATATGGGAGATGAATACGGGGAAGGAATATTCACAATACTATAAGGATGAATATATTTCAGGCAGTACAAGAATAAACCAGTACAATGCGGCCGGGAAAAGAACCGGC
>JANOGE010000225.1:0-3393 GCA_031414035.1 Chitinophagaceae bacterium
ACAGATTGTACCAGCCGACCTCATTAAAAAGAATTCGGTTAAGTTTTTTAAGATGGAAGAAAATAAACATCCTTATTTTTCTAATGGAGAGGCCGCAACCAAAGTTGTACGTGAAGGAAACAAAGTACATGTATATATGACGGCCATCCGGTCTCACCTTACACCCGATAATATTGAAGGAATAAAAATGGGCGATGAAGTTTATTTTCATGTTACCAACCTGGAGCAGGATTGGGATGTACCGCATGGGTTTGCTGTAAAAGGCGCTGCCAATGCAGAGTTATTGATCATGCCGGGCGAAACACAAACGTTAAAATGGATACCGAACCGGGTTGGTATATTCCCGATGTACTGTACCGATTTCTGCAGTGCGTTGCACCAGGAAATGACCGGCTACATCAGGGTTTCACCCGCAGGAAGCAATACGCCCTTGTTATTCAGCACCGGTAAAAATTACCCTGTTTCAGATACGGCGAAAAAGAAATGATTTTATAAGTAAAAGGAACAGGCTGATAAAAAAGCCTGTTCCTTTTGTGTAAAATAGTTAAAAAGGTTGATAAACAATTTTTTACAAAAATTGAACTTAGCCACAAAGACTCGAAGACACAATGGAAAATGAGTAGCATTTTTCTACTACGTGCCTTAGCGGCTTTGTGGTAAACCCTTTTCGCAGCGAAGCTGAGAATTCTTTTTTCTTATGTCATTTGGATAGCGCTTAATTTTTTTATGAGCGCCACAGGCTGATAAAATTCTGGCTGCAACATCATTAATAGTTTAAATAAAGAAGTATGAAACAGGAAAAGTTGAAACTATGGATACGTTTTTTATTGATCTTTTGTGGTTTGGCCCTTGTTGCGGTTTTATTTGTTCCTCTATGGCGGATCGATCTGGATGCACCTCAATATCCTGAAGGACTTATGTTGCTGATCTATCCCGATAAATTAGGGGGTAATGTAGATATCATCAATGGCCTGAATCATTATATTGGTATGAAGACTTTACATACGGCTGATTTTTTTGAATTCATCATACTCCCTTATATCATCGGTTTTTTTGCTTTGTTTTTTGTAGTGACCGGTGTTGTGGCCCGAAGAAAATTACTTTACTTATTATTTGTTTTGTTCGTAAGTTTTGGGGTGTTGGCCATGTATGATTTCTGGAGATGGGAGTATGATTATGGCCATAACTTAAATCCGGATGCGGCGATCATAGTGCCCGGTATGGCTTACCAGCCACCATTGATCGGGTTTAAACAATTGTTGAATTTTGGTGCTTATTCTATACCCGATAAAGGCGGATGGATATTTGTATCAGTAGGTGTAGTATTACTGTTAATTACAATAATAGTTTGGAGAGGTACAAAAAAAAGTATAGGTAAAACAGCCCTGGCTACTATAATGGCTTTTATGCTGTTAGTTACTATTACATCCTGTAACACCGGCCCCGAGCCGCTTAAAACAGGAGTTGATAACTGTTACTTCTGCAAAATGACGATCAGCGATGTTCGTTTTGGTGCCGAGTTGATTACTAAAAAAGGAAAGATCTATAAGTTTGATGATACCAAATGCATCATTAATTATATACAGACAAAAGATGTTGCAGCTGATAATATCAAAAATATTTATCTCAGTAATTATTCGGGCAGTCATCAGCTGGTTGATGTAAAAAATGTGTTTTTGCTGAAAGCAGAGGAACTCAGGAGCCCCATGGGAGGTAATGTGGCCGCTTTTGATAATAAAGACAGTTTACTAACCATTCAGAAACGTTTTTCGGGTAATACGGTTGCCTGGAATGATTTAATAAAGCCTTGAAAAATATAATTTGCATATCAGTTATTGTTCTGTTTGGAAACAGTCTTTTTGCAAAGACAATCTTTATAGGAAAGCAGAAGACTATCAAAACCATTCAGGAGGGTTTGAAAATAGCTGCCAGCGGTGATACGCTATTGGTTGATACCGGGAATTATCATGAAAAAAATATCATCATCGAAAAACCTATTTTCCTGATCGGTAAAAATTACCCGGTTCTGGATGGCGACCATAAATATGAGGTCATTTCTATAAAAGCAAACGGGGTAGTGGTTGATGGATTTAAGGTCATTCATTCCGGTATTTCAAGCATAGAAGATTATGCAGGCATTAAAATTTACAGCAGCCGGGATGTGGTGATCCGGAATAATATTTTAGAAGATACTTTTTTCGGCATTTACACCCAACATGGCATAAACTGCACAATCGAAAAAAATACACTGATATCTTATCGTAAAGAAGAGCAGCAAAGCGGCAATGGCATTCATTGCTGGAAGGCTGATAGCATGCGCATTATTGCAAACAATATAACCGGCCACCGCGATGGAATTTATTTTGAGTTTGTAACCAATTCCATTATCTGGCGCAACATTTCAGAAAAAAACCTGCGTTACGGTTTGCATTTTATGTTCAGCAATAATGATGCTTACATCAGCAATGTGTTTAAAAATAACGGAGCCGGTGTTGCTGTCATGTTTTCTAATCATGTAAAAATGATACACAATTATTTTGAAGAGAACTGGGGAGATGGTGCTTATGGTTTACTGCTGAAAGAGATCAGCGACAGTTATATTGAGACCAATCATTTTGTAAAAAACACTGCCGGTATTTTTATGGAAGGAGCCAGCCGTATTCAAGTGGAAAAAAATATTTTTGAAGCCAATGGATGGGCCATGAAGATACAGGCCAGTTGTATGGATGTTACGGTGAAGAATAACAATTTTAAGGGAAATACTTTTGATGTAGGAACCAATGGCAGCCTGGTATTAAACACCTTCAACAATAATTACTGGGATAAGTACGAGGGCTACGACCTGAATAAGGATAAGCTGGGCGATATACCCTACCGGCCTGTAAGTATGTATGCGATGATCATCGAGCAGAATCCTCCGGCCATGATCTTATTCAGAAGCCTGATGACCTCTTTACTGGATAAAACTGAAAAGATACTGCCATCACTTACGCCTGAAAATTTAAAAGACGAACATCCTTTAATGAAACCTTTACCATTATGATCATCGCAAGTAATGTATCAAAAAAGTTTGGGAAACTAAAAGCACTGGATGATGTTTCTGTTACCTGCAATAAAGGCGAATGTATTGCATTGATCGGACCAAACGGATGTGGTAAAACAACACTTATTAAATGCATATTGGGTATGGTAGTAAGCGACAGTGGTTTTATCACGTTTAATGGCAATAATATTAAACACGACTGGAAATACAGGGAACATATTGGCTATATGCCGCAGATAGGCCGTTATCCGGAGAATATGACGATTGGCCAGTTGATAGATATGATGAAAGATATCAGGGGAAAGAAAAATATGATGCCGGATGAAGACCTGATCAATCAATTTGGGTTG
>JANOGE010000226.1:0-11710 GCA_031414035.1 Chitinophagaceae bacterium
CATAAGATACCACATTAATATTCAAAATAAATTTCTGTTGCTCCATATCCATATAAATGATTGTACTGGTTCACAAATGATTTCACCTCTTTTTTCAACTGCAACATATCATGTATCTCATCTCTAAGCTTACCCACCCCAACACCATGAATGACGGTTAAAGATGCCTGGCAATGAGCCACCGCAAGATCATAATACTTTTCAAATACTTTTAACTGCATGGTCAGTATTTCAAAATTAGTGAGATGCTTCCAGCTATCGGTTAATTTTTCTATGTGCAGATCAACTACAGATCTCGGTGAGTCCAGGTTATGTTTTATTTTATCAGCATCATACATCCTGAACCCTCCATTGCCGGGCCTGCCCACCCCGATAGCTATGGGGTCTATTTTTTCTACATCAACCCTGTCCGGATAATTTTCAAAAAGCATATAAGAAAACGAGGGTTCGTTCTTCAACTGCAGTTCTTCTATTTTTTTAAACAATTGTTTTGCTTTAAGTTTTAATGAAGTTTCATAATAAGGCGCCTTCTTTTTATCCGGCACTTTTAAAGCAAATTCAATATCAAACCTCGGACCGTCACTCAGGTCTTCAAATTTTACATCATGCAGGTAAAAATCACTCAACGGTTCAATGCTGTTTATTAAATGAAAGTCACTTTCGCCACCGATCATTAAATTATAAGTGAAGGTATAGGCTGCTTCATTTTGATTGACCAGGTATATTTTAAATTTCTCTACAATATCATCATCAAAAATATCCTTATCAAAAACAGGCATGAAGGAAAGTTGTACCCCATTGCCTTCTTTTACCTTTGGCACAGCTTTTTCTTTCTGAACATTATCTATAAATACTTTCTGTTTGTCTGCTTTTCTTTTTTCGGAAAACATTTTAAAATAAGGAAAATCGATCTGGTCCATATACACCGGGAACTGCACCCCCTTTACTTCAATCATCACCATCTTTTCATTCATGATCTCTACTACGCTGCCTTCTTCATCAGTAAGTAAAACTAATATTTTATCGCCGGGTTGATATTTCATGTTATGATTGATATAAAAACGGCACAACGTTAATCACCTGTGCCGTTAAAAGATCTTTGTTTACATTATGCCGTTTTTGGAGCCAGTTTACTCTTTTTATACCCGTATAAAAAATAAATAATAATGCCGAGTGCAAGCCAGCCAATAAACCAGATCCAGTTACTCTTGCTCATGCCGGTAAGAAGGTACATACAGGTGATAACACCCATCAAAGGGATCAGCGAATATTTTTTGAAAAATGCAAACAGGGCCAGCAGCAAGGCGCTTATCCAGAATATGATCAGTGAAATATTCGGTATGGCCATGTCCATGAAGCTTTTCTTACCGCTGGTATATTCTTCATTGCCACTGAAATCAAAATTGAACAGGCCTGTAAAATATGTTTTGGATAAAGTATATGTCATAATGATGGACCCCAAAACGATCAGCGGGAAAAGGTACTGCCCATTGATATAGGGAAGATGAAAACGCCCGCCTTTTTTTTCCTTACGCGGAATTAATAATACACCACCGCAAACCAATACAAAAGCAAAAAGTGTGGCAATACTGGTAAAGTCCAATACAAAAGTTTTATCGGTAAACAGGATAGGAACACCTACCACAAGGCCGGTAACAATGGTGGCAAAGGATGGCGTTTTATATTTTGTATGGATCTTCTGGAATACCGGAGGCATTAAACCATCCCTGCTCATGCTCATCCAGATACGTGGTTGTCCCATTTGAAAGACCAGTAAAACACTCGTCATGGCAACAACAGCAATGATGGCTACAACAAACTGCATCCATCCAATATTAAGGTTTTGCGGTTCAAAAATAAAAGCCAAAGGATCACCAACGCCATCAAAATTTCTATAATTAACAGCACCGGTCAGAATCAGGGTTAACAGGATATAAATAATGGTACAAATTACCAATGATAATATCATACCCCGCGGAAGGTCCCGTTGGGGATTTTTACTTTCTTCTGCCAATACACTCACCGCATCAAAACCAATATAGGCAAAGAAAACACTGGCAACGGCCAACATTACCCCACCAAAACCATTCGGCATAAACGACTTTACCCCTTCATCATTGAGAGGAGTCCAGTTTGAAGTAAGCCCTTTTGAAAAAACCAGGTAGCCCCCAACAATAATGATCAGTGCCACAACGGCTATTTTCAATATCACCATTATATTGCTGAAATTCCGGCTTTCTTTAATACCCCGGTAAACGAGGTAGGTGATCAGTAAATTAATGATCAGTGCAGGCAGGTCTAAAATTAACCTCAATCCCCCCAGAACCGGCGCATTGTTCCATGCGGCCAGTTCATCCACATTGGTACTGCCCCGTTCAATGGCATGTTTTGCTTCCATATAACTGGTACATAAATATTCCGGAATATGAATGTGCATTTTGCCCATCAGCGAAGTAAAATAATCACTCCAGCTATAGGCCACATAAATATTTCCTATGGAGTATTCCATGATCAATGCCCACCCGATTACCCAGGCAAACAATTCACCAAAACTTGCATAAGCGTAGGTATAAGCGCTGCCGGCAACCGGAATGCGGCTTGCAAATTCGGAATAACACAGCGCCGTAAAGGCACAGGCAATACCTGTAATTACAAATAAAATAACCACCCCGGGTCCGCCATGAAATACAGCATAGCCAAGGCTGCTGAAACTGCCTGCACCAAGTATGGCTGCAATACCAAAAAAAGTAAGATCCCGAACAGTAAGCACCCGGTGCAACCCTTCGCCACCGTGAGTATCACTACTGCCCTCTGCTAAAATACTTTCTATTTTTTTTGTGCGGAATAATGAATTTGACATGTTGGGGTTGGTTTTGGAAGAAGGAAATTAAGAAAATAAATTTACTTGGTATAATTGAGATATGAAGAATCCTAAAAATAAACGATATTCTCTTTCTAACTAACGTATTGTCAGTCTGAACTTGTCGAAGACGGGTTAGTACGAAAACGTATTTTAATTCATTCCCTATGTATTGATGAAGCCTAAGAAGATTTTTTTGATATTGCAGTTTCTCCTTCCTTCATACCGGTTTCGACAAGCTCAACCTGACAGCTCTTTTATTTAGGGGGTTTGGCTTTTCAGGATTTCGCCAACTTTTAATTTATTACCAAGCCTCATTAAATATTGAAGTATAGCTTTTAAACCAACGTATTGTCAGTCTGAGCTTGTCGAAGACGGGTTAGTATGAGACTTAGCTAATTTTTTAATTTCCTCCCAATCCTCATTAAATAAAGCTTCTTTCTTCTTTCTGGACCAGCCCTTAATTTGTTTTTCAAATTCTTTTGCATGATTTATATCCTGAAAACGTTGAAAGAATTTTAAGATCACTGGTCTCCTTTTGTAAGTGTAAGCCAGTCCAGTATTATCGTTGTTATGTTCCTATAATCTTCTGCCAGATCATTTGTTACACCCGTGTAAAAACTTTTATCAGAACATTCTACGATATAAACAAAATAATTGTGAGCTATTTTCATTGCAGGTTTACATTGCTATTAACCCGGCTTCGACAAGCTCAGCCTGACAGTTCTTTAAATTTGAGAATCGTTCAACTAAAGGTGATCTTATACTAACACCTGACCACAAACAACAAACTACAAACCAACTTAACTCTCCCTCATCATCAGGTAATCAGCCAGTTCCTGCAATGGCTTTTTACGTACAGCCAGTACGGCCGTATCCTCCAGGTGCTTTAATGCAGTTTGCAGGTATTTATTTTTTAATTCCCTTGCCCAATCATCTACTTTACAGTCTTTAAATATCTGTAACACTTTTTCAACTTTATCGGCCCGGTCATTTTTTATCAGTTCTTTTAATGCATTCAGCTGAACCGCTTTTGCCGTTTCAAAAGCATGGATCATTAAAAAGGTTTTTTTATTCGCCAGAATATCACCCCCTACTTTTTTACCGAATTTTTCAGGGTTACCAAAAGCATCTAAATAATCATCCTGTACCTGATAAGCAATGCCTAAATGTTTACCAAATTCATATAAATGCTGTTGATTACCTTCTCCCGCACCCCCTAAAATAGAACCCAGTTTTAAACTGGCTGCCAGCAGTACCGAAGTTTTTAAAGTGATCATACGCACATATTCGTCCATACCTGCCGTTTCCCGTTTTTCAAAATCCATATCCATTTGCTGGCCTTCGCAAACTGCACTGGCCGTATTATTAAAGAGATATAATACTTTTTGTAATTGTGCCAATTTAATTTTATTAAGATATTCATAGGCCTTAACAAACATGGCATCGCCCGCCAGCAGTGCCGTTGATTCACCATATTTAGTATGTACCGTTTCCATTCCACGCCGTATGGGTGCCTTATCCATGATGTCATCATGAATTAAACTGAAATTGTGGAATAGTTCTATCGCCGTTGCCGCATGATAAGCATCTGGGTCTATCGCATCAAATAACTGGTTGCCCATCAATACACAAACCGGCCGTATCCGTTTGCCACCGATACCTAAAATATACTGGGCCGGATCATATAAACTTTCGGGCTGTGCCGGAAAATGACGAACGTTGAACTTTTCTTCGAATAGTTTGGAGAGTTCTGAAAATGAATGCATACGCTTTGTCACTAATACGCAAACTTACTGAGTGTAATTGCTGATTATCAATTTTATTTCTTCTTTTTATTTTTTGCTTTAAAATCAGGTTTTGCTTTTGGTTTATTTGAACGTTGAACGTTGCTTTTTAAACTGCTTTCCTTTTTTGCCGACACCCATTCATAATCCAGTTGACGTTTACTCAAATTGGCGGCCATTACTTTTATTTTCACCAGGTCCCCCATCCTGAATTTTTGTTTGGTACGCATGCCCACCAATGCATAATCGGTTTCATCAAGCCTGAAATCATCATACTCAACCAGGTCCCGCACGGTAACCATGCCTTCGCATTTATGAGTAACTGTTTCAACAAAAAAACCGAAAGAAGCAACACCGCTGATAATTCCATCAAATTCTTCACCCAGGTAATTCTGCATAAACTCAACCTGTTTGTATTTATTGGCTGCCCGTTCAGCTTCCATGGCCTTTCGCTCCCTGTCGCTGCAATGTTTACACTTTTCATCCATTTTTTTATCCAGCTTCAGGTTCTTTTCCAGGCATTCCTGCAAAATACGATGTACCATTACGTCGGGGTACCGGCGTATGGGTGATGTAAAATGACAGTAATGTTCAAACCCCAGTCCATAATGCCCGATATTGGCCGAAGTATAGATCGCCTTAGACATGGTTCTTATTCCCAATTGTTCCAGTACATGCTGCTCCGGTTTACCCTGAACGTCCAGCAACATTTTATTGAAGGAAGCAGCAACGGCACGTTCATCATGCATATCAAAAATATAACCGAATTTTTTGGCAAAGGATATAAAAGGCTTCAGCTTTTCGTCATCCGGTGTATCATGTATACGATATGGAAAAGGGATAGGTTCCTTGTTCACTTTTATTTTTGAGATATAGGCAGCAATGGTCCGGTTGGCAAGCAACATAAATTCCTCGATCAGTTTATGTGCATCCTTGCTTTCCTTAATTACAATCCCCAACGGCTTTCCTTTTTCATCCAGCTGAAAACGCACTTCCTGTGATGAAAAATTAATAGCGCCGTTTCTAAAACGTTCTCTTCTGAATTTTTGTGCCAGGTCATTTAATAAAAGGATAGGTTTATGATGCAGGCCATCTTTCTTTTCTATGATGTCCTGTACTTCTTCATAAGTAAACCGGTGGTTACTGTGTATAATGGTCTTTCCTATCCAGCTATGCTTGATCTCAGCCCGGTTTGTAATTTGAAAAACAGCGGAGAATGTATATTTATCCTCATGTGGCCGCAGGGAACATAATTCATTCGATATCCTTTCCGGCAACATTGGATTTACCCGGTCGGGTAAATAAACACTGGTAGCCCTTTCATAAGCCACTTTATCCAACAGGGTACCCGGTTTAACAAAATGGCTTACATCTGCAATATGCACACCGATCTCATAATTCCCATTATCCAGGTTCCGGATGGATATGGCATCATCAAAATCTTTTGCATCCACCGGATCAATAGTAAAAGTTAATATGTCGCGGTAATCTTTTCGCTTACTTATTTCCTCACGGGAAATATGCTGCTGTAATTTTTTAACTTCCAGAAATACGGCGGTATCAAATGTTAAAGGGAACCCGGTTTCGATCAGGATCTCTTTCATCGCCATATCATTTTCGTCTTCTGATTTTAAAATGGTGACCACTTCGCCCATTGGTTTTTTATCTGTCTTGCTCCAGCTGAGCAATTTTACCACCACCCTTTCTTTATCTTTTGCCCCGTTCAGTTTATCTGCAGCAATATAAAAATCAGGTATGGGTTTTTCTGATGCCGGAATAAAAAAAGCAAAATTTTTACTCATCTGGATATTGCCGATGAATTCCGTTTGCTTACGTTCGGCTACATCAACTATTATTCCCTCTGTTCTTTTGCCTTTCGCTATTCCCCTGTTGATCTGTACCCTCACGATATCACCATGAAAAGCCCGGTTAAAGTCATTGGGACGGATGATAATGTCTTTTTCCGTTCCTTCCACTATTACAAAACCCATCCCACCCCGTGAAATATCGAGTTTACCTTTTATTATATCTACCTGTGAAGATTTTTTGGGAGTCGTATTTTTTTTACTCATATTTTTTGCTGCCACAGAGTATTAAAAGTCATAGAAATGATGAACATTCGATGTGCCTTTGTGCTTTTGTAGCAAATTGCATTTTTCTGTTCTGCAATGTACCAAGAAATTGCTACATTCGGCTAAATCTAGGATAGTGCAGCCACTAACAAATTCTCCACAAAAGATCATTAGTAAAACGATATGGCTATTGTCGCTGGTAAGTTTATTTACAGATATAGCCAGTGAAATGCTTTACCCGGTTATGCCCCTTTTTCTGAAATACATAGGCTATAATATTATTTTTATCGGTGTATTGGAAGGAGTTGCAGAAGCCGTAGCCGGTTTAAGCAAAAGCTATTTTGGTAAATTAAGTGACCACCGTGGTAAACGTTTACCCTTTGTACAATTGGGTTATGCCTTTAGTGCAGTGAGTAAACCCATGCTGGCCTTTTTCATTTATCCATGGTGGATATTTTTATCAAGAACAATGGACCGGTTGGGCAAGGGCATTCGTACCGGTGCAAGAGATGCGATGCTGAGTGATGAATCTGCAAGGGAAACAAAAGGGCGGGTATTTGGTTTTCATCGCAGTATGGATACATTGGGGGCTGTTTTTGGGCCGGCTATTGCATTGGTGTACCTGTATTTTTATCCCACTAATTATAAAACACTTTTTTTAATCGCTTTTTTACCCGGGCTGCTGGCCATCATCTCAACCTTACTCATTAAAGAAAGATCTAAACCGCTGAACCCTGAACTGTTAAGACCTGATCGCCCGGGCATATTTTCTTTCGCCTCTTACTGGAAGAACAGTTCGCCGCAATATAAAAAATTAGTCTCCGGCTTATTGCTCTTTGCTTTATTTAACAGCTCTGATGTTTTTCTTTTACTTAAAATGAAAGAAAGCGGAATGAATGATACCACCGTGATAGGCATTTATATATTTTACAACCTGGTATATGCCCTACTGGCTTACCCCGTTGGTATCCTGGCAGATAAATGGGGGCTCAAAAAAATATTTATAGCCGGGCTTATTATTTTCACATTGGTATATATTGGTTTTGCATTCAACCATAATCTCACCCTTTTTATTTTTCTTTTTTTATTGTATGGCCTGTATGCTGCTGCCACAGAAGGTATTTCCAAAGCCTGGATCAGCAATATTGTTGATAAACGTGAAACAGCCACTGCCATCGGTACCTACGCCGGTTTTCAAAGCATCTGTGCACTTTTAGCCAGCAGTCTTTGTGGCCTGCTATGGTTTAGTTTAGGCGCCATGCCCGCTTTTTTAATTACTGCCGGTATGACCTTATTGGTGATCATTTATTTATCTTCATATAAAGGGGTTTCCAAGCCTGTTATTTCAGAAAAACAGGTAAGGTAACTTTGTTAAAAAAAACATTATGAATTCTTACGATACGGTAACTGATGCATTAAAAAAATTAAGGCTAAGGGGATTTATTATTGATTTTAATATCGCTTTTGATAAAATAATCTGTACAAAAAATGAAACCTGTTTAAACCCGGAGGAATTTGAAATAGTTGAAGTATACCGCTTTGAAGGAGATTCCAACCCCGGTGATGAAGAGGTGGTGTATGCCATTATATCTAAAGACGGGAAAAAAATGGGAGTAATATCGGGTGCATATGGTATGTACGCTGACAGCATCTCTGCTGAAATGCTGCAAAAACTTTCAATCCGTAAATAATTTACATTTATACAAAAAACCGATCGCTTATGCCCACACCATTTGACCGGAGAAATTTTATTAAAATGTCTGCATTAACCGGTGCCGCTTTAACGCTGCATAATTCAGTCAACGCTTTTGCATCGGTAAAAAAGGAAAAAGTACGTATTGGTATAATTGGTGCCGGATTTCGTTCTCATGAGCACATGGGTAATTTCCTTCAGAGAGAAGATGTGGAAATCACTGCCATTGCCGACCCGCAACAAAGAAGTATTGATGAAGCATTGACCGTTTTTGCTGCTTATAAACGACCTGTACCCGCCATTTATAAAAACGGGAATGAAGATTATAAAAATTTATTAAAGCGGGATGATGTAGATGCCGTTGTTATTTGTTCCCCCTGGGAATGGCACAGCATACAGGCCATTGATGCCATGAATGCAGGTAAAATTGTTGGGGCTGAGGTTTGTGGCGCTATAAAATTACAAGAGTGCTGGGATGTAGTAAACATGTCCGAAAAAACTAAAATACCGGTGATGATGATGGAAAATGTTTGTTACCGCCGGGATGTGATGGCCGTTTTAAACATGACGAGGAAAGGTATGTTTGGCGAATTAATTCACGGACAGGGTGGCTACGAACACGATCTGCGTGGTGTATTCTTTAATGATGGTAAAACGGCTTATAATAGTGGTGTAGAGTTTGGCCCAAATGCATACAGCGAAGCCCAGTGGCGTACAGCGCATAACCTAAACCGGAACGGGGAGTTATATCCTACCCATGGCCTTGGCCCCGTTGCGGTGATGATGGACATTAACCGTGGAAACAGGATGACCAGGCTTTCATCGGTTGCATCAAAAGCAAAAGGACTGAATAAGTATATTGTTGAGCATCCAAAAGGCGGAGCAGATCATCCCAATGCCAAACTGAATTTTAAATGCGGCGATATTGTTAACACACAGATACAATGTACCAATGGCGAAACTATTTTATTAACACATGATGTTTCATCGCCACGTCCTTACAATTTAGGATTCAGGGTTCAGGGTACCGAAGGTTTGTGGCAGGATTTTGGGTCGGGTGGAAAAAGCCAGGGATTCATTTATTTTCAAAAAGAGATGAAGCATAATCACAAATGGGACAATACCGAAAAGTGGTTAACCGAATACGACCACCCGCTTTGGAAAAAATATGGAACACAGGCAGAAGGTGCAGGGCATGGTGGTATGGAATTTTTTGTTGACCATGCATTTATTGAATGTATAAAACGTGGTGCGGAGTTCCCATTGGATGTATATGATTATGCCAGTTGGTATGCCATTACCCCGCTGAGTGAAAAAAGTATCCTGGAAGGCGGACAGGTACAAAACATTCCGGATTTTACAAGGGGGAAATTTAAAACAAGGAAACAGATCTTTGCATTAAATGATGATTATTAAAAGCCCCTCTCCTATCCTCTCTCCCGTGGGGAGAGGGAAATGGAGAAGATTTAAGCGGAAATTTAGATTAAAACACAATAAAAGATGAATAATGGTTTGCTGTGCAAGAGTGCAACGCAACGATGTTAAATAGAATAACAAGTGCCAGTAACAAAAAAATATTACTTAATTTTCTAAACAATCTTCTGCTTTTCCCTTCCCTCGGGGGAGGACAGGTGGGGCCAATTTATGAACAGAAGAAAATTCTTACAACTTTCTGCAGTAACAGCACCCTTACTTTCTGCAAAAAGGTCTTTAGCAAAAGGACTGGAGGCAACTATCAAACCGATTGTAATTTCTACCTGGGACAGCGGGATGCCTGTTAATGCCGAAGCCTGGAAAATATTATCCTCAAAAGGCAGCGCATTGGATGCTGTGGAAGCAGGTGCCATACACATTGAAAATGAAATCAATTGCTGTGTTGGATTGGGTGGTTATCCCGACAGGGACGGCATTGTAACATTAGACAGCAGCATTATGGATCACCTGGCCAATTGTGGTGCTGTAGCCGGTATTGAGCGAATAAAACATCCGGTATCCGTTGCCAGAAAAGTAATGGAAAAAACGCCTCATGTAATTTTAGTTGGTGCAGGTGCTCAACAATTTGCCATTGAAAATGGATTTACCCTTGAAAGCAGTGCATTATCAAATGATGCAAAAAAAGCCTATGCGGAATGGCTGAAAAAAAGCGAATACAAACCGGTGATCAATATCGAAAACCTGCCTGGCCGACAGACAGGTAAAAAAGAAAACGGTCCCTTTGCACCTCATTTTTTTGAAGATGGTACTCCAAATCATGATACCATGGGTTTGGTGGCGATGGATATAAATGGCCATCTATCAGGAGCTGTTACCACAAGCGGTATGGCATATAAATTACACGGCCGGGTGGGCGACTCTCCTATTATTGGTGCAGGATTATTTGTAGATAATGAAATTGGTGCAGCAACCAGCAGTGGTACCGGCGAAGAAGTGATCCGGATCTGCGGAACACATTTAGTGGTGGAATTTATGCGCCAGGGTTATTCACCCGAAATGGCCTGTAAAAAAGCAGTGGAAAGAATTGTAAACAGGGACAGGGCAAAAGCAAAAACGTTACAGGTTGGCTTTTTAGCACTGAATAAAAAAGGGCAATATGGAGCCTATGCTATACAAAAGGGATTTGTGTTTAGTGTAAAGAGTAATAATGAAAATCAAATTCATTCTTCAAAATTTTTATTGCCCTAAATCCCTAAAGGGACTTTGCACATCAAGCTTTAAAGTTTATGATGAAAAATATGCACCCTGATAATAAAAGTTCTGAAAACCCCTTTAGGGGTTTGGGGCTGCATTTTAAGTTAGAAGTAATTGGTTTTAATATTGAAAGCTGCATTCTTGCGCAATCTGCAGGTGCCAGCCGCATTGAATTATGCGATAACCCCGGTGAAGGCGGTACTACACCCTCCTACGGTTTTATAAAGGCTGCCAGGGAAAAATTGCAGATTGATCTGTTTCCCATCATACGCCCACGTGGCGGAGATTTTTTATACAGCGATGCTGAATTTGAAGTGATGAAAACAGATGTAAATATCTGTAAAGAACTGGGATGTGATGGCCTGGTGATCGGGATTTTGAAAACAGATGGAACAGCAGATAAAAAAAGATGTGCCTCATTGGTTGAACTGGCTTATCCATTAGGTGTAACTTTTCACCGGGCATTTGACAGGGTTGATGATGCCTCCAAAGCATTGGAAGATATTATTGAGATCGGTTGCGAAAGGATACTTACATCAGGATTAAAACCAACGGCCATGGAAGGTGCAGAAAAAATTGCTGCGCTGATTAAACAGGCTGATGACAGAAT
>JANOGE010000227.1:0-1972 GCA_031414035.1 Chitinophagaceae bacterium
CTTTAAAGCCTGAACCCGCTGCTTTTTTCCCTTTCTCTACATTTGTTCCTAAAAATTTTATGTATGCTGTAATGGCCTGCATCTCTTTTCCGGCTGTATCAATTGCCTTTCCGTTTAAACTTCTTTCAAAGCAATCGTTAATTCGTTTATAAATATCCTCAACGCTTCCGCTTCTTGCCCTGAATTTTGGATAGAGTGAAGCAACAGAACCGTAGTTATTGCCCCAAATTACGGTGCCCGACTGCAAATGACAGTTCTGGCAATTCATCCCGTTACTTATTTGCATAACGGAGCCCAGTGGCCCAAGATATTTCGATGTGTGTGCAATTAATTCTTTACCATACTCCACCTGCAGTTTTTGTTTAGCGTCAGTAATGGCATTGATATCAGGTGCCAACCAATAATTCGTTAGATCTGTTTTCACCGGCTCAGTTGAAGCAGCAACATTTTGCACTTGTGTTTCCGGCTTAGCTGGCTGGTTTTGGTAAAATAGAATAAAGGGTATGGCAATAATACTGATGACCAATACTATTATAATCAGCAGCAACTTATTGATGACGGAAACCAGTCCCTCAGTTCTTTTGTCCTCTTCCTTTGTATTGTGCATAAGGAATAAATTTAAAATTAATGAGGTAATTTATCCTTGATAATCCCATATAAGTAAGTACCTGCAATGGCGAATAGAAATACAACCGTCATAGTTAAAAAGCCATATCCGATATTTACTACCATTGGCCCGGGACAGGCACCGCTTAAAGCCCAGCCCAATCCAAAAATGATGCCTCCTAAAAGATAACGGATGATGGATCTTTCTTTGGGATAGAATGAGATGGGGTTGCCGTGAAAGTCTCTTATCTTAAATTTCTTGATCAGCGCTACTCCTATAACACCGAGTGTAACGGCAGTACCAATAATACCGTACATATGAAAAGCCTGGAAACGGAACATCTCCTGTATCCTGAACCAGGATATGGCTTCCGACTTTGCCATTACAATGCCGAAAACAATACCGAGTATCAGAAATTTTATAAACTTCATTTTATTAAAATATTAAAGGGAGAATTAAAAAAGTCATGGCCAGTCCGCCGATAAAAAATCCTATTACCGCAATTAAGGAAGGTACCTGCAGATCGGATAAGCCACTGATGGCATGACCTGAAGTACAACCACCGGCATAACGGGAACCAAATCCTACCATCAATCCACCCATGGCCAATACCAGGAAACCTTTAATAGAAAGCAGAGCATCTATACTAAAAAGTTCCGTGGGTTGCAATGATACCGGTGCGGCAATGCCCAGCTTTGCCAGGTCACTGATCGTATCACCAGAAATCTGAACCGGTAAATCAGTAGACATGAACTGTTTTGCAATAAAACCTCCAATAATGGCACCAACTAAAAAAACCAGGTTCCAGATCTGGGTTTTCCATTTAAAATCAAAAAACTTAGCCTTTTTTCCTAACCCTGCTGCAGCACAGATGGTTCTTAAATTGGAAGAAAATCCAAATGACTGTCCGAAGTAGATAAGAAAAAACATGATACCGGCAATCATAGCTCCCGAAAACCACCATGACCAGGTCTGTGTTATCAGCTCTTTCATACTTTTAAATTAATTGGTTAATTGAAATGAAATAATGGGTTTGAATAAATGATTGATCAGTTTTTCGGTTGCACTGTGGTGAAAAATTCCTCCTTTGCCATGTGTACCAATACAAATAATATCCATGTTGATCATCTGGTTAAAATGAATAACGCCGTTCTCCACATCTTTATCATTTATTAAGTGGCATTCAAAATTGCTGATATTATTCAGCGCTGCAAATTTTTTCATATTGTCTTCAACCGCTGTTTTTTCTGTCTCTACATTTCCGGATGTTATCTGAAGCAGATGAAGTTTTGTGCCGAACGCACCGATCAGTTTTTGCATCAGCTTCAGATCTTCCGTTACCGGGTTGCTGAAATTGTGTACGAG
>JANOGE010000228.1:0-1846 GCA_031414035.1 Chitinophagaceae bacterium
ACCGGATTAAGAACACAAATAGGCCTGATCAATGAAGGACATCTGTGGATCACCTTCGGATGGATCTTATTGGTGGCCGTTGCCGGAAAATTTGGCGGCAGCACCCTGGCAGCAAAAATTGTTGGACAAAGCTTGAAAGACAGTCTTTCTATTGGCGTGTTGATGAACACCCGTGGCCTGATGCAACTGATCGTTTTAAATATCGGTTACGACCTCGGCATTCTTTCTCCCGAAATATTTGCCATGATGGTATTGATGGCATTGGTAACTACTTTTATGACCGGGCCTGCACTGGATCTGATAAACTGGTTGATGCCGGATAAAGTTGCAAAAGATGAAGTGTCAACTTAATAAATCAGGTACATGAAAATTAAACTGACCTTTAAATTTAAAATGTACCAACTCATCTTTAAAAAGTGATGCCGTAACATTTACAACGCCGGTTTCATCTGCCTCATATTTTATTGATGCATGAACCAGGTTATTTTCCTGTGGATTTATAACAGCAAGAAATTTCATATCGGCAGCTTTTACAAGATTGGTCTCCTTACCCAGAACCTGTTCCAGTATCTCTTTTATCATCTGCATCATACAAACACCCGGTACCACAGGCTGGCCGGGGAAGTGCCCTTCAAATATTTTATGATCAGCATTAATAAACAACTCAGCCCAAATTTCAGTTTCGGATTTTACAGTTTCATTGATGGTAAAAAAATCGTTTTGCAGCATTATCTCTCTATTCGTTTTAAGCCGATGTTAAATTCAAATGTTTTGTGCGATATGCCAATGGTGTCCGGTATGCCACCAATATAATTTTTCATCACAGCTTCTACAATGGTCTTTTTGTTGGATGCCCGTTCCATCCTTACCAGTTCATCGCCGCTTTGGTTTGTAATATAATAATTAAAGCCTTTGCTTTGCGGAAAAATAAAATAAGTCAGTCCTTCATTGGTTTTTACAACCGCTTTTGAATTATCCATGTTATTCATCAGTACCAGTTCAAAATCGTGTTGTAATGTTTTAATAACCGATTTTTTATCCAGTTTTTTCATGATGGAATACACTTTAAAGCTTCCATCGGCTGCAAATTCAAAATCAAAAAAACCAAGCCCCATTTCGTTACTGAAAACTATACGGGTGCTGCTGTCGGGCATTTTTTTAATGAGCAACAATCCGCTTAAATGATTACCCACTACATCAACCGTGGTATTATATAATGCAACAGTAAAAGCTGGTTTAAATTTTTGCAGCACTTTTGCATCCGCCCGGGAGGATTGCATTTGCTTGTGAGCCGGTGAGCAGCCCGGCATAATAAGCAGGCAACTACTTAATATTAAATAAAGTATCCGCAATAGATGCATTCAGTTCTTTATTGGTAAAACGCATGATGGTATTATCGCCCGAAAGTTCAAGCATTTGAATGCTTGTAACAGAAAAATCTTTTTTCTCAACAGTTACATTGATGGTTTTAAACATCTCTTTCACTCCCTTGCTTACCGGGGTCAGTTCAACCAGTGCATACGTTTTATTTTCAAAAACCCGGGTTTTAAAATCGGTATTATCCAGCATGGTGCCCTGCATACAGTCAATCATTAATTTATTGATCTGTTGAAACATTTTGTTCGATTTGGTGGATAACTTGCTTTCTTTTTGCCCATCGTTTATATACACTTTATCCTTATTCAAAATCATCAGGTATTTAAATGGCTGCTTGTATTCCATACGCACACGGTTGTCTTTTTTAAACCAGAAATTTCCTTTGGAGGTAATTTTTTCTGACAGCATACTCAGGTTTTTATCCTGTGTAAAATCAGATTTTATAGAAATGGTTTTTTGAGCTGCGTCA
>JANOGE010000229.1:0-37156 GCA_031414035.1 Chitinophagaceae bacterium
GTAAATTTATTGTTACGGTCTTTCATGGCTGTTGAAGGCGAAAGTATTTCAACAACAAGGGCTGCCGGAAAATCAAGAAATGCTTTGGTTATTTCCCCACAAACTACAACTGCATCAGGTTGTAAAACGGTGTCGTCCGAAACTTTAATATCAATAAAATCGTAAACCTTACAACTTTTGCAGCCTGATTTTTTTATAGCATCTTTTATTTCATACTTGATATTTGAACTTACCCACTGGTGCCTGGGGGATGGTGCAGGACTCATGGCATAAGGAATACCTTCAATTAATTCCCAACGACCTTCCCAGTGGCAATACTCTTCATAAGTATAATGTGGCAATATCTTTATTGCAGATGACATAAAACAAATTTACAAAAATTAATTTAAAGCCGATAATCTACGGTGAGTCAGCCTCTTGGGGTGATTCACCGCAGTTCATGCGTCTGCCAGCAACACCTGCCAGGCCTCATTTACCTTTCCGGCATCCAGTAATTCTTTGGCATAGCGGTGCAGTTCTATATCCATATCATCTGGGTTAATAGAAAAATATTGGATGATGTTTTTGAGTTTATCATCATGAAAGGCCGGATCAACAAACGGCATTTCGTTTACATTAGCCAACTGGCCTAAATTATTGCCGGTGAGTACAGAGCTTTTTCGAATACTCTCGGGCAGTGCATCTACACCAATACCTAATTGGGTATTTGGTTTGGCAACCTTAAAGAGATTGGTTTCATCAATTTTGGCATACCAGTCGCCGCCCAGCCGGGCCACATGATGCATTTTGGTTTGGTCAATTTTTGGTAAATCCTGAGCGGTAGCCGAAGGGTCATCCAGGATACTTTCATCAATATGCATGCATAGCACTTCGCAAATGACCAGGTTGCCGGCTCCGCCTTCGGTACCCAGTGGTTTTACTTCCAAAACTTTGCACTCTAATTTTACCTTGCTTTCTTTTACCATGGGCGGTTTTACCATAGTTGCTTTTTCTTCGGTGAACCCGGCTTTAATAAATTCATTGGTTCCCTTTACAAATTCGCAACTGCTGAGGCTTACCTGTTGTACCATATCATAATCTACAATGTTGATAACCACTTCCGGTACTTCCAGTACATTTTGTAAAGTATGTTTGGTTGTATTATCCCTTACCCTTCTTGCCGGTGAAAAAATAACAATGGGCGGGTTGGAAGAAAACAAATTAAAAAAACTAAAGGGGGATAAGTTTACATTTCCATCTTTATCGATGGTAGATGCAAAACAGATTGGCCGTGGCGCTATAGCATGTTGTAAATAGTTTTGAACATCGGCGGGTTTAATATCTTTTAAATTAATCAGCATAAGTTATTTTTTTTAACCGCAGAGGCGGGGAGGCGCAGCGTTAGAGATTATTTACGACTCTTTTAAGATTTATAGATCATTTTTCAAAAACAAAATTAACAGGTTAACCCGGCATTTACCGCAGAGGCGGGGAGGCGCAGAGTTAGAAATTATTTACAACTCTTTTAAAACCATCTATCATTTTTGCAACATTGAAATTTACAAGATAACCAAGCCTCTTATCAGACAGTTTCAAATACGAGATAATTTGAGCCATAAAAACCGGGTTCATAATTTCAGCAGATTTTACTTCAATAACAATTTCGTTTTCAACGAGCAAATCCATTTCATAATATTTACCGGTATCAAATCCTTTATAAAATAATGGCAATGCTATTTTGGCAACTGCTTTTATACCCCTTATCTCAAATTCTTTTAGTAATGCAAATACATAAACTGATTCCAATAATCCCGGCCCTAATTCTTTATGAACAGAAATACGGGCATCAAGGATAATCCCACCAAGTTCATTATATCTTTCTTTGGTCATTATTAAAAATTTCTCAGCGCCTCCCCGCCTCTGCGGTTAAACTTTCTTCAACGCCAAAATACTAAAATCACTTTCATCCTTAACAATAGTATTACTTAATTTCCCCAGTCCATCAATCTCCATATCTACCACATCCCCTGCCAGTAACCACTGCTCTTCAAAATCAGGGTTGTTAAATTTACCCGTTCCATTCAATTCTAAAAAACAACCTGTACCTACGGTTCCGCTTCCGATCACATCGCCGGGCATCAGGTCAACACCATAACTGCAGCGCTCAATGATTTCGGCAAAGGTCCAGTCCATGTCCCCAAGGTTGCCTTCGCTTACCTGTTTGCCGTTAACCCAACACTTCATGCCTAAATTCCATGCCTTACCGGTATGATTTTCTTTACAGGGTACTTCATATTGTTCCAGTTCATCCAGTGTAACCAGCATGGGGCCAATTACAGTAGAAAAATCTTTTCCTTTTGCCGGGCCAAGGTTCAATAACATTTCTTCCATCTGTAGTCTTCTTGCACTCATGTCATTCATGATCATCAATCCGCCAATGTATTCATTGGCATCGGCGGCTTTTATATTACGGCCGGGTTTACAGATAACAATAGAAGCTTCCAGTTCAAAATCGAGTTTTTGAAAATGATCCGGCATACAGACTATTTCGCCCGGACCCTGAATGCTGTTGTGGTTGGTAAAGTAAAAAATGGGGTACTGGTCAAATTCCGGGATCATATCCACTTTCCTGTTACGCCTGGCTGCAGCTACATGTTGGCGAAAGGCATATCCATCCCTGCAACTGGTAGGATGCGGCACCGGGGCCAGTATTTCAGCTTCGGCAAAAGGATCAGCATTCACATTTCTTACCAAACCATCTTTTATTTTTTGTTCAGCGGCCCTTGCCAAAGGCATTATATCTTCCCAAAAATTCAAAAACATAGCCATGCTGTTAGGTAGATCATTGTGTAAAGTATCCATACTGTAAATATTGCCGTCAACTACAATACCTAACTGGCCGTGCCCATCTTTTAAATAAGTAACTAATTTCATGTGTTTTATGTTAAGCATCAAAATTAACTATTTATTACACCGGAATTTTTTTTAGTAAAATTGATATTAAATGAATTTTTTTATAATTTCGTATTCAATTAACCAATATGCATTTCGATAAGATCCATAATAAAGGACAGGCGAGATTATTTAACAATCAGTACCTGGAGTATTTGACCAAAACACATCCCCTGGTTATCTGGGGGTTGTATATACCAATATTGGCTTTTATGCTGTATTTCAGTGTATCAAAATTGGCTTTTCCGGGTTTTATAACGGCTTTAATTTTCATTGGAGGGATGTTTTTCTGGTCGTTATTTGAATATGTTATCCACCGGTATGTTTTTCATTTTTTTGCTGAAAGTAAAAGAGCTAAAGAGATCGTTTATGTAATTCATGGCAATCATCATGAATATCCAAGAGATAAGGAGCGTTTGTTTATGCCGGCTGTACCCAGTTTAATACTTTCATCAACCGTTTTCATATTAATGTATTTAATGGCTTCACTTTTTGGAGCAGGAAATTATGTATTTGCTTTTTTTCCGGGGTTTATTTCCGGGTATTTAATTTATGGTACCATGCATTATGCCATACATGCCTGGAACCCTCCATTTAAATGGATGAAACCGTTATGGCGTAATCACCATTTGCATCATTATAAAAATGTAGAATTGGGATTTGGGGTTAGCTCAACTTTATGGGATCATGTATTTGGTACCATGTTCGACCTTAAAAAAGAAAAAGAAGATAAAACCAAAGTGGAGGAACTGATGTTTAAAAGCAATGTTTCAAAAAGACAATTACAGGAGCAATAACGTATTTACCATTTTTCTTCTTCATCTAAACCTTCCATTCCGGCAGGCCCGTCATTACCCTGTTGGTGAAACTGCTCCCGGGTTTTTATTTTTTGCTGCTGTCTTTCCATAATAAGTAATGCTATAATATTTCCTGCATCTTCCTGCGGAAACCTGTGCAATATTGATTTTAATTTTTTTTCACTCACATCAATACGGTAGAGATAAGCGATCAGTTTTTCAAAATCATTTTTTATCAGGGTATTGATATATTCGGCGAGTTGCGCCTGCAATTCATCATACGAAAGTTTTTCGGGCAAACTCACAGACAGTTCTTTGTTAAGGGATTCTATTAATTCGTTATTTTCCATCAGCGATTTTTTTCCATTACGCCAGTTCCAAATAAAGCAAAATCATATTTCGCCGGGTCTGTTTTATCTAATGTACGCAAACAGGCTGTTAATTCCAATGCCGCCTGCCAGTCAATGGGTTTGCGGTGCAATATATTCAATTGCCTGGCTACCCTTGCCACGTGTACATCTACCGGGCAGATAAGCTGTTTGGGTGAGATGTTTTTCCAGATACCAAAATCAACACCATTGTTGTCTTTGCGTACCATCCATCGTAAAAACATATTCAGTCTTTTGCAGGATGAATTATTTTCAGGGGATGCGATATGTTTCCTGGTTCTTGGTGGGATATCTAAAAGCGAAAAAAAATAATGATAAAATCCTGAAAGGGCATGCTCAACCGTTTCATCTTTTTTATTCATCCATTGAGAAAAAGCCGGCTCAAGAGAAGTGTGTTTCCTGTAATGCATTTTAAAAAAAGATATAAAATAAAGGAGATCTGTCGCGTTAAATGTCCGGTGTTTGAAGGAAAGTAAATTTTTCAGATCATTATCCGTGTGCTGTAAACAAAATTCATGTGGTGCATAGTCCATCAGTTGCATCAATTGTTTAGATTTGTTGATAATGGTTGTACGGTTACCCCAGGAAAAAATAGCGGTAAAAAAACCGGCAATCTCTATGTCCTGTTTTTTGGTAAAGAGGTGTGGAATGGAGACGGGATCGTCTTTAATGAAAGCAGGCTGATTAAATAGAACCACCTTGCTGTCTAAAAATTCTTTGAGATTATTTTTCACTAATACATTTGTTTACCTTTTCATGGCTTTTCTTTTTTAAATAAAGCGGCAATGGCAATAAATACCCAAATAATATTTACAATCATAGAGGGATATGCCTGGTGAACCAGTGTATTGATAGTAAAAAAAATACCGCCAAATAAATTACTGATGATATATACTCCTGAAGTACTCTTCCATTTTCCGTTAATATTAAAAAAGTAAGCACCTACGATCAATACAGCACCAATCCACCCGATGATTTCGAAAAAATAGTTCATGCGTTTATCCAATTGCCTGTTTCAGGTCTTCCATAAGATCATCGGCATCTTCAATGCCCACACTTAATCTTATTAAACTATCGGAAAGGCCGTTTTTAATACGTTCTTCCCTTGGTATGCTGGCATGGGTCATACTCGCCGGATGGTTTATGAGTGATTCAACACCACCTAAACTTTCGGCCAGTGAAAATAAATGGGTAGAGGTCAGGACTTTTGTGGCCGTTTCCACACGTTCATCTTTCAATTCAAAACTGATCATACCACCAAAACCACGCATTTGTTTTTTAGCAACCGCATAACCTGTATTATCTTCAAAGCCGGGCCAGTAAACTCTTGCCACTTTAGCATGGTTGCGGAGCCAGTGTGCAATTATTTCTCCGTTCTCACAATGCTGTTTCATTCGTACATGCAGGGTTTTAATTCCTCTCAATACCAAAAAACAATCCATCGGTCCCGGCACGGCACCACAACTTTTTTGTATAAAATATAATTTTTCTCTGAGTGCCGCATCATTCATCATCAATGCACCTTGTATAACATCACTATGGCCGCCTAAATATTTGGTAGCAGAATGCATGATTATATCTGCACCCTGGTCTAACGGGTTTTGTAAATAGGGAGAAGCGAAAGTATTATCTACACATAATAATGCATTGGCTGTTTTTGATATAGTTGCAATAGCAGCAATATCGCTGATATTCATCAAAGGATTGGTAGGTGTTTCAATCCAGATCAACCTGGTATTTGCAGTAACGGCAGCTTTTACATTTGCAGCATCCGTGGTATCCACATAAATAAATTTGATACCAAAACGTTCCCAGACCTTTGTAAATAAACGATAACTGCCTCCATACATATCATTTGCAGCAATAACCTCGTCGCCTGGGTTTAATAATTTAATAACACTGTCTGTTGCTGCAACTCCACTGCCAAATGCCAATCCGAATTTTGCATTTTCTATACTGGCATATGCATCTTCCAATGCTTTTCGTGTTGGGTTTTGAGACCGGGCATATTCATAACCCTTATTTTTTCCCGGCGCTGCCTGCACATAGGTACTGGTTTGATAAATTGGGGTCATAATAGCACCAGTGCTGGGGTCTGGTTCTGCTCCTGCATGAATAAATTTTGTAGCAATCTTCATTTGTATGGTAATTTTAAAGTAATTTATAAATGAGGTGCAAAGGTGAGAAATTAAAATTTAACGGCGGTCATATTAATTGTGCAGCACATAAGTACCTCCAGTCATAATTCCTGTCAGCATGTACGGCTTTTGGTTCAATCTTTTTATCCATTACTTTTTTGGAAAGGATTCCGGCACTCACCAATTTCTGTTTGGACTCCTGTATGTATTCCTGTAAAAGGGGATCCTGCATCCAGTTTTTCTGAGGAGTCTCAAATCCGACTTTATTTTTACGCCACACAATTTCATCAGGCAATTTTTGATCCATTGCTTTACGTAATAAAAATTTTGTCCATCCGTCATGCATTTTTAATTGAGGAGGAAGCGAAAAAATAAATTCTACCAGTTCGTGATTTAAAAAGGGTAACCTTACTTCACTTCCATGTGCCATGCTGTTTCTGTCTGCAAAGCGAAGCAACTCTTCCAACCCCATTTCCGTTGTGTTGAAGTGAAGGATATCATTAAGTTTGGTAACAATGGGTTTATGAATACCTTCCCAATCCCTGCCTCTTGTTGTTCTTAAAAATTCAGGATTGATATCAGGATGATGTATGGTTTTACGGTATTCTATTTTTTCAAGCTGAATAGCAACATGCGATGGAAGAAATGCAGCAAAATAATTTTTTATATTCCATCTGAATGGCTGATCGTTTTTTATAAATGCTTTTCGCTCTATTTGTGTGGAACCCAGTTTATGCCTGCTCAGCACTTCCTGCAGGAACCAATGAATATACCTGGGATAACCAGCCAGGATTTCATCAGCACCCTGGCCATCAAGTAAAACTTTTATGTGCTGTTGGCTGGCCAGCTCAAAAACTTTATATTGTGCATAGATACCCGAAGACTGAAATGGTTCTTCCTGGTGATAACAAAGTCTTTCAAAATCGGAAATCAGATCAGCAACGGTTGGCTGTATTAGAAACCCTTTTAAACCGGATTTTTGGGTAACTGAATTAATGAATTTTGATTCATCATTTTCAAAGCCGGGAAATACTGCAGAAAATGTCAGCAGTTTTTCCGAAGAGCCAATTTTATTTTTTAATAAATTAATTGTGGCAGCAATACTTGAACTGTCTATACCTCCGCTTAAGCTGGTGCCAATGGCAACATCACTTCTCAGTCTTCTTTTAACAGAGATGTTGAATAATTCTGTAAAATTTTCAATGGCATCTGCCTCGGTGATATCTATTTTTATTTCTTTATTAATACTCCAGAACTTTGTGATCTTTGACAATGGATTTTTTGATGGCCTTAAAATTAAATAGTGAGATGGAGGAAGCGAATAAACGGATTCAAAAAATGTTTGTTCTTTGTCTACACAATTTTGAACATGGCCCAGCGTAAGATAATTCAGTAACATCTTATGATCTGTTTTTTTTTCAATTCCGGCCGCCCAAAGGGCTTTCATCTCACTGGCAAAAATAAAATATGCATCATCTTCATAATAATAAAAAGGCTTCTCTCCAAACCGGTCTCTGGCTGCAAAAAGCATCTCTTCTTTTTCGTCCCATATGGCAAAAGCAAACATGCCGTCAAATTGCTGCAGGCATTTTTCTTTCCAATAATCATAGGCTGCTAAAATAACTTCTGTATCAGACTGAGAGGTAAAACTGTAACCTTTGTTTTGTAAAAAGGCCCTGATCTCTAAATAATTATAAATTTCTCCATTATGTACAATATGATATCGGTTGGCATAATGCATTGGCTGGACAGCATTATCGCTAAGATCAATAATAGAAAGCCGCCGGTGTCCCAGGTGTATGGTTTCTTTTTTATTACTCCATTGCATTTCACCATCAGGCCCTCGATGAGCAATGGCGTCCGTCATTTTTTGCAAATAAAATGAAGCTCCTGGGTTTGCCGACTGTAATACTATACCTGCAATTCCACACATGGTGTAAATATCAACAAAAAAACTGATTGATTACGTCCGTAAAAAAATTAGGGGTAATACCGGAACTTGGGTAAGATAATCAGTTTAATAAGCGATCGGTAAATTTATTTTTATATCATCCCAGGCAATAATTAAATTAGCACCGGTAACAGATTTTTCAAAAGCCATTACAAATTCTTCAGTAAGTTCTGTTTGTTTCAGTACCGCAACATTAATACGCACCAGGTCTTTCTTTTCATCATATTTGAAAGAACCCCAGGTATCGGTTTCCTTATTGATGATGATTGTCCATTTATCGGTATAAGGTATACAGTACATCGTATAACGTCCTTTTTTTATTTTTTTGTTATTGATCTTGATATCCCGGTAAAATTCTATTTCGGTAGCTTCATTGGCACCCAGGCGCCATACTTTTCCGTATTCCAGCAGTTCGCCAAAAACAATCCTGCCGCTTTTTTGCGGACGGCTATAAATTATTCGGGCAACCAAGGGTTCTGTTATTTTATCCTGAATTTTAAGAACGGGATACCCGCTGGGATAATAACTCATATCCATCGGCGATTTATCCAACGGGGGTAATTTGGTTTGTGCTATTAAACCCGGGATAGCAAAACAAAAAAGGAGTATTACCAGAAATAAATGCTTCATATTATTTTGTTTAAAGATACTGAAATCAATGATGTAATAATTCGGATAATTGATGTAAGGAAAATTCTTTTAATAAAGGAAAAAATTCATTGTACCCTGTTTGCATAGCGTCATAATGTTCTTTAAATATTTCAAAAGCAATTTTACTTTCGGTTAAATAGGCGGCACGTCGTACCAACCCTTCAAAACTTTTTTCAATGCCAAAAAAACTACGGTAGTTATACAGCCAGTCATGTTCTTTCATATAAGGAAACATTTTCTGAAATGGATAAGGCAGCAGCTCATACTCCATTTGCAGGACCTGGTAAATATTCCCGGTAAATTTCTTAAGTACATTTTCGGAACTAAACTCAGTTGTATCATTTGCCAGGAAATGGTCATATACAACATCAACAAATGCACCTGAGTAAAGGCGGTATTGGGGTCTGAAATATGATTTTAACTCCTGTGTTACTGCATGGGCATCGGTAAAATAATCAATGGCCCGGTGAAGTTTAATGCCTTTTTGGATGCTGGAAGGATAGTCAAATTGTTTTTTCCCTTTTATATGATCACTGATCATATTACCTACGATAATTGGAGGTTGCTGAAAAGAAAGATATGCGTGGGCCAGGTAATTCATAACCAGAAGACAAAGATAACGGGTTTAAATAAGCCAATCTGTTCCTCCCTGTCTATTCTTTGATTAATAAAAGCGGAATACCGTTTTCACTTTTTAACAGGCCGAAATCACATTTTATATTTTTATTAAGAAAAAAGTGCAAATACAAGACGGTACCATATCCTGTGTGATTTTACTCATTAAATTATAAGGAAGTGATTACCGTCTGTATTACTATTAACATTCTTTAACGTTACCTGTAATGTTGTGCTTTTGCTAGCTGGAGCAGTTAACTACTTTTAGGATGTAATCAAATCTGCCAGTCATGAGGCAGTTATTTTAAACAAAAAAAAGTATAGTTATGAAAAAGTTCAAAACCGTTTTAACAGCAATCGTAATGCTGTTTGCCAGCAGTGCATTTGCAATGGGCCCCGAAAATGTGTCGCCAAAAGTAAAAGCTGCATTTGAAAATGATTTTTCCAAAGCCAGCAAGGTTAACTGGGAAAAAACCAATGATTTTTATTTTGCATCTTTCACTTTTAACAATGAGAAAATAGATGCGGCCTACAATGAAGCAGGTGAATTGGTAGGAACCTCAAGAAGGATTTCGGCTGAACAAATGCCATTAAGTATTACTTTGGCAATTGCCAGCAAGTATGCCGGATACGAATTGGATAAATCCGCTGTAGAGTTAACTTATGAAGGGCAAACAAGGTATTATATTACCGCAGAAAACGACAACAGGGTTATTAAGCTAAAATGTTTCAGCAATGCTGACATAGAAGCCGTAAGTAAAACAAAAAAGTAAGGTATAAAAGCCTGCTTGAAAACCCCCGTTTGCCAAACGGGGGTTTTGTTTATTTGGTTTGTTTCCATTTCAAAGATCTCTTTTATTTCATCATTGTTCATATATAAAAAGATTTGCAAAACGCGAATAAATTTTAAAGCAAGTAAATTAAATGGGAACGGTAGAACTTTTTGTTTTCCTGAAATTTATCCGGGTTAACACTGATACCAGAATGTGTTGGAATACTCTTTAGCCGATTACTGCTTATGAATATCGGATATATACAGGGGATTGTGAAAATATTAAGCAGGAATAAAAGGTAAAAGAATCCAGGAGAATTTATTTTTAATGTAATTTTTTTTTTATTTTAAACTCTTCAAGCCACATAACCATTTCATCTATTACCCTTGTATTCAGGGAATAATAAATATATCTTCCTTCTTTTACCGACTGGATCAGCCCCGCCTGTTTCAATAAATCCAGGTGATGAGATATACTGGGTTTACTAATCTTAAATCTATTTGAAATTTCTCCGGCTGTTAACTCACCGTTTTTCAATAATTCCAGAATTTCACGTCTGGTGGTATCATTAAATGCTTTAAAAAGTGCATGCATAGTTTAATCTTTGTATATTTAGGTAAATATCTAAATAATTTAATAATTAGTTAAGTTTAATCTGGTCAAATCCATGATATTTTTATCTTTTTACTAAAAAAAAGCCGGTTATTTTAAAAAAGGCAGTAGGATTAACATATAAAAAAACACTAATCTAAAAAAAACATAAATCTCCTTTTTTTTGCAGATATTCAATTTTAACATAAAACTGATTGCTTAACATGATGCACGGTGAAAAAACGTGAAATTACAAATTAATTTTATATATACTAGCTATTTAAAACAAAGTGAATTGAACAGTAAAATAATGTAAGTTTAATTTGGAAATGAAATTTTAAATAGTATTTTTACCTCTGGAAATGGTTAAAAGAAACGTTCAGTTAATTTCTACTTTAACTCTCCTTACCTCCCTATCCTATCCAAAGGCTTCCCAAAAAAAGTACTATTTTTAAGTAAGTTACCTTAATGTAATATTATGGCCAATAGATTTATTTTAATAATCATCTTACTGTGTATGTTTTTTGGAATTTCGTGTACCTCATCAAAAAAAATTGCCTATTTTAAAGATGCGGAAGAAACAGCCTCACGCTCAATGCTTGGTACCATTGAAGCACCTGTACAGAAAAATGATATCCTTAATATTACTATATCGAGTCTAAGTCCAAAGGATGATTTAGAGTATAACAGAAAGGATGTTACTCTAAAAGGATACCTGGTAAACAGCGATGGGAATATACAATTGCCGAAACTAGGTAATGTGGCAGCAGCCGGGCTGACAAAAAAACAACTTACAGAGAGGATTACAAATATAATATTAGCCAAAAATGAGATACTTAACCCGATCGTTGAAATACGGCATCTTAATTTTGAGGTAACTGTATTGGGAGAGGTTACTACTCCTACTGTAATAACAGTACCCAGTGAACAGATTTCATTAGTGAAAGCATTGGGCCTGGCTGGAGATCTTACCATTTTCGGGAAAAGAGATAATGTGCTATTGATCAGAGAAGAAGACGGTAAAAGAATAACAAGGCGAATAAATCTTAATTCGGCAGATTTTTTAAGCTCACCTTATTATTATTTAAAACCGAATGATGTTATTTATGTAGAACCCAATAAATCTAAAGTAGCCAGTTCAGACAGGTCACAGCAGATCATTCCTATTGTACTTAGCAGTATATCAATTATTATCATTGTATTAACTAGTTTTATTAAATAACCTGTATTACCCGTTGATGGAAAAAATAGATAGAAATATTATAATGGAAGAGAAAGAAACCAATATGGGGCAGCAGATTATGTTAAAATATCTGCCTTACTGGCCATTATTTATACTATATGCTCTTTTAGCTTTTGCAGCAGCATATGCTTACCTGCGTTATGCCACTCCCATTTATGAGGCTGCTGCTACACTTATTATTAAGGATGAACGCAGAGGCGGTGGCGAAGATTCAAAATTATTGGAATCATTAGACCGGATCGCTTCAAAAAAGACAATTGAAAATGAAATTGAGGTACTGAAATCACGGGCATTGATGGAAAAGGTGGTAAAATCACTTTTATTGTATGCCCCCGTATCACAGGAGGGGAAATTAAAATCGGGAGATGCTTATGTTCTGTCACCGGTCATGGTTGAAGCACAAAATCCGGACTCCATTCAGGAATTTCAAAAAATTTACTTCAGTTACGATAAAAAAAACCAAACTGTCCTTTTAAATGACCGGGAAAAGTACCCCATTAACCAGTTTGTGAGTACTCCTTATGGCACTTTACGATTTATACCAAACAAATATAAGTTTGCATCAGTAAATTTTGGAAAAAAGCAGCTTTATTTTTCTCTTATTGAACCTCAAAGCGTTGCTGCGTACCTTATAAAAGGGTTAAAGATATCTCCTAATAAACAATCTGCTATAATAGAACTCAGTTTCAAAGATCCTATACCACAAAGGGCAGTTGATCTTTTAAACCAGCTTATTATCCTTTATGACAAAGCGTCTATAAATGAAAAAAATACATTGGCAATCAATACGCTTTCATTTGTTAACGAACAGTTGAGTGGGATGGCTAAAGACCTGGATTCCATCGAAAGAAAAATTCAGCGTTATAAATCAGGGAGCGGAGCTGTAGATATTGGGGCCCAGGGAGCATCGTATCTGAAAAATGTTGGCGAAAATGATCAGAAGCTTGGTGATGTGAATATGCAGCTTTCAATGCTTAATCAGGTAGAAAAATTTGTTGGCGAAAGGCAAAACGGTGAAATGATGGCTCCATCTACTTTAGGCGTTGACCCTTCATTGGCAACCTTGGTTACCCAAATGCAGACAGCGCAAACTGAATATGATAATTTGAAAAAAACGGTTGGCCCCAACAATCCTTCACTTAAGGCGCTTTCAGACCAGATCAGTAAATTGCGGCCAAGTATTATGGACAATATTCAAAACCAAAAGCAAAGCCTTACTGCATCCAGGAAAAGCTTATATTCAACTAACAGCAATTACAATGCAATGTTGTCTACAGTTCCATATAAAGAGAAACAATTGCTGGAAATCAGCCGTGAACACCAGACCAAAGCTAACCAATATCAGTTTTTACTTGAACGAAAGCAGGAAACGGAAATGTCCCTTGCTTCAGTAATATCTAACAGCAGAATTGTAGATAAAGCGCTTGCAGGTAAAGATCCGGTTAGCCCTAATAAAAAGATGATTTATATTATGGCTCTTTTCGGTGCCTTAGGTTTATTTGCGGGAACCATAATCATTAAAGATACGATTACAGGTAAAATTAAATTCAGAAGTGAGATAGAAAAAATGACGTCCATTCCAATTCTTGGTGAAATTGCATTTGAAAAAACAAAAAATCCACTGATCATTGAAAAAGGCACCCGGAGTCTGGCAGCGGAGGAATTTAGAAAGTTAAGGGTTTCTTTATCCTTTTTAGGTATTGATCCCGACCATAAGAAATTACTGCTTACATCAAGCATATCCGGGGAAGGGAAAAGTTTTATAGCTGCAAATCTGGCAGTAAGTATTTCTCTTACAGGTAAAAAAGTTGTTTTAGTTGATCTGGATTTAAATAAACCAACCCTGTCAAATATCTTAAATGTAAATTTTGAAGACGGAGTTACTGAATTTTTGACAGGAGAAAAAGAAGCAGGCGATGTAATAAATAAACTTGATACCCATGACAGTCTTTATTTTATTTCTCCGGGTAGTTTGCCGGAAAATCCAACGGAGCTTTTGGCGAATGGGAGAATACACAAGCTGATCGAATATCTGGAAAGTAATTTTGATATGATTGTTATTGATACTTCGCCTGCGGCTTTGGTTACAGATGCTTATATACTATCAGGATTGTGTGATGCTACTTTATACGTGGTAAGGCATAATTACACACCCAAACTGATTATCAGGCGTATTGATGAGAACAATCAAATCAATCCGATAAATAATCCAGCCATTATTTTTAACGGACTTAAAACAAGGGGTATTTTCAAAAGTAATTATGGGTACGGGCATAATTATGTTTATGGCAATAAACATTATGGCTATGCTCAAAAATCCAGTAAACAAAAAAAATCAGCATAAAAACAAAATTCCAATATATCATGAAAAATTATTTAACTCAATTCATTTTAAGCTGTGACTGAGATAGGCGAAGCCCTGCTTGATTAATAAATTGTTCCTTTATCCAATTAACTGCCTTTTCCAAGTATCTAATTAACCATCCTTTTCCAAATATCTGATTAACTGCACATTTATAATTTTAAAAAAATGGTTATGCAGAAAAATTGGTATGCAGTTTATACAAAACCGCAATCTGAAAAAAAGGTTGCCGCTTTGTTTGCAAAAAAGAAAATTGAAAGTTTTATTCCGATGGTTTATGTTAAAACAAAAACATTCAGACGGAACAAATTTATTTTCGAACCCTTATTGAAATCCATTGTGTTTGTTAATGCTACACAGGAAGATACCGTACTTCTAAAGCAGGCAAATGGTGTAATTAACCTGTTGCATTGGCTGGGTAAGCCGGCCATAATTGCAGCAGATGAAATTGCGGCAATTAAACAGTTTACAGAGAATTACCGGAATATAAAGCTGGAGCCGGCATTTGTAAATAACGATAAGGAAGTAAGTAATCTGAATGGTTCTTCCATTTCTATTGAAGGGAAGTTATATGCTGTTAAAAACAAGACCGTTAAAGTAAACCTTCCTACATTGGGATATTCTTTAGTTGCAGAAATGGAAGAAGATAGTATTTTTGTAAGAGAAACACCTGTTTTACAAAATTATAGATTAGCTCATTCATGATAAGGAAGACGGATAAAATATATATAGCTGGACATAAGGGAATGGTTGGCTCGGCAATTGTAAGGGCCTTAATTCAAAAGGGATTTACAAATCTTATTTACCGTACCTCTAAAGAGCTGGATCTTCGCAATCAGGCTGCCGTTGAGCAGTTCTTTAAAGAAGAAAAGCCTCAGTTTGTCTTTCTTGCAGCCGGCAAGGTGGGTGGTATTGTTGCCAATAATAAATACCGGGCAGATTTTTTGTATGATAACCTGATGATTGTTTCAAACATCATTCATGCAGCCTTTACAAATGAGGTGACTAAATTACTTTTTCTGGGTAGTTCCTGTATTTATCCAAAAATGGCTTCACAGCCTATTAAGGAAGAGAGTCTTTTAACCGGACCTTTGGAATACACAAATGAGCCTTATGCCATTGCAAAAATTGCAGGAATTAAACTATGTGAAACGTATAGAGACCAGTATGGAGCTAATTTTATAAGTGTAATGCCTACCAATTTATTTGGTATCAATGACAATTATCATCCCGAAAACTCCCATGTTTTGCCTGCATTGATCCGTAGGTTTCATGAAGCAAAAGTTCAGGGATTAAATGAAGTGGTCATCTGGGGTTCAGGACAGCCCAGGAGAGAATTTCTATTTGCAGATGATCTGGCAGATGCGTGCTTGTATCTTATGGATACATACAATGAAAAAGAAATCGTCAATATTGGCAGCGGCCAGGATCTGAGCATAAAAGAATTGGCTGAGTTGGTGAAGAACGTAACAGGATATAAGGGTGACCTGGTATTCGATACTTCAAAACCAGATGGCACCCCCCGTAAATTAATGGATGTATCAAAACTTAATGCCTTAGGCTGGCATTATAAAACGGCCCTCAAAGAAGGAATGAATATAGCTTACCAGGATTTTTTAATGAAACAACAAATGCTACAAACCACTCAATAGAGAATTCATTCCAAATTCTCCTTAACTTTATATTTATGAAGACTGCATTAATTACCGGTATTACCGGACAGGATGGAGCCTATCTGGCAGAGCTGTTGCTGGAAAAAGGTTATATGGTACATGGTATAAAAAGACGTTCGTCTCTGATAAACACAAGCCGTGTTGATCATTTATACCAGGATCCACATGAAAAAAATGTGCGTTTTACAATGCATTATGGTGACATGACAGATAGTACCAATCTGATTCGGATTGTACAGGAAACACAGCCTGATGAGATTTATAATCTTGCGGCTATGAGTCATGTTAAAGTAAGTTTTGACACACCTGAGTATACAGCCAACGCAGATGGTATTGGTACGTTGAGGCTGATGGAAGCCATACGGATATTAAAAATGGAAAAAAAGACACGTATTTATCAGGCATCAACTTCAGAATTGTATGGATTGGTACAGGAGGTTCCACAAAGAGAAACTACGCCATTTTATCCCAGGAGCCCGTATGCCGTCGCAAAATTATATGGTTACTGGATTGTGGTTAATTACCGGGAAGCCTATAATATGTACGCCTGTAATGGAATTTTATTTAATCACGAAAGCCCGTTACGCGGAGAAACTTTTGTAACAAGAAAAATTACTATAGCCGTTGCTTCTATAGCCCACGGCTTACAGAATACGATCTACCTCGGTAACCTGAATGCACAAAGAGACTGGGGACATGCTAAAGATTATGTTGAAGCAATGTGGTTAATATTGCAGCAGGATAAACCGGATGATTTTGTTATTGCAACCGGTACTACAACCAGTGTCAGGGATTTTATTAAACTTGCATTTAATGAAGTAGGAATAGAACTTGCATTCACAGGAGAAGGAGTTAGTGAAAAAGGTACTATAGCGGCTTGCCATAACCCGGCTTACCAATTACCTGTTGGTAAAGAGGTAGTAGCCGTTGATCCTGAGTATTTTAGGCCAACAGAAGTAGAACTGTTAATTGGCGATCCAACCAAGGCAAAAGAAAAATTAGGATGGATACCCAAAATTGGCCTTGCTGAGTTGGTAAAGGAGATGGTGGCCAGTGATGTTATTATCGTTAAAAAAAAGCTTGCTCAAAATAAGGTTTAAATAAAGAAATAAACTGAGAACATCCATCTTTACTATTTAGGTTTAAAAAGTGCTTATCATTTTTAATCCTGCTTACCCGGATTACGGTAATATATTACCGGAAAAACACAGGAAATAATGTTATTTAAAAAACATATCGGGTCTCTATGGCAATATGTAATAATTTTTTTTACCAAGGGCAACCAACGTAGCCTTAATGCTAAAAAAAATATTATTGGCGCTTTGCTGGTAAAAGGGTTAAGCATTATTATAGGCCTGGTCTTGGTTCCGCTTACCATACATTACATTAATCCTTCGCAATACGGAATATGGCTTACACTAAGTTCCATGATTGCATGGATCTCGTTTTTTGATATTGGCTTTACACATGGTCTTCGAAATAAATTTGCTGAAGCTAAAGCAAGGGGAGATAAAAGTGTTGCAAAAATATATATCAGCACTACTTATTATTACATCAGTATTATCTTTATTTTGTTATGGATTTTTTTAATGGCGGTTAATCAGCTTATCAGTTGGCACAGCTTATTGAGCCTTCCCCCTGCAATGGAAAAAGAAGTGTCTGAGCTGGCTATGCTTATTTTCACTTATTTCTGTTTGCAGTTTATATTCAGGGTCATAAATACTATTTTAACTGCTAATCAGCAACCGGCCATGGCCTCATTAATAGATATGCTGGGCCAGCTTTTTGCGTTACTGATTATTATTACCCTCACTAAGTTAACCAATGGCTCACTTTTATATTTGGGTTTAGCCGTTGGTATAGCCCCAACGCTTATTTTATTAGCTGCAAATATTTATTTTTTTAAGACAAAATTTAAAGACTACAGGCCCTCCCTTAAGTATGTAAAAAAGGAATACGCAAAAGATATAATGAAACTGGGCCTGAAATTTTTTGTGCTTCAGGTATCAGCTATTATTCAGTTTGAAACGTCACTTTTTCTTATTGCTCATTATTTTGGAACCGAAGAAGTTACCAATTATAATATTGCGTTTAAATATTTCTCTGTGCTGATGATGGGCTTTACAATATTATTAAGCCCTCTATGGAGTGGAGTGACCGATGCGTACAGTTCGGGTGAAGTTACCTGGATAAAAAATGCAGTAAAAAAATATCTTTTAATTTTGATCCCCTTCCTGGTAACCGGTATAATCATGCTGATGGCAGCCGATAAAGTGTATGAATTATGGATCGGGAAAAATATTGTGCATATTGATTTTAATATTTCATTACTCTGTTTAATATTTTTTTCAACAACTATGTTTGCCAGCATTTTTGTTAGTGTAATAAATGGAATTGGAGCCTTGCGAATCCAGTTTTTTACAGCCATTGTAGGATCCATTTGTTTTTTTGGTTTATCATTATTATTTATAAAATATTTTCACCTGGGGGTACAGTCAATCATTCTTTCTTCCATAATTACAAATGTGTTTGGATATATAATTGCTCCTATACAGTTCTATAATATATTTTATAAAAAATCCGCTGCACGGATCTGGTACAGGTAGGGATTATTCAATTCATTTAAAAATAATATCAGAACCGGTAAATGATCAGAATGACAAAAGTGGTACAAATACAATTTTCCATGGAGTCTGCCGGCCGGGCAGCACTCAGGCTTCAAAAGGCTTTTGGTAATGTTAATGTGGAATCGTGTATTGTATCATTGCAACATAGTATACAGGGAGCTCCGGGTACGGTATACCTGGGTACATGGGCCAGGTTAGTTTCCAGGGTTGAGGATAAGATCCAGGCTTACCTGACACGAAAGGTTAATAAACAACTGGGGTCCTTCTCCTATCCGGTCTTAGGTGCTGATGTAACAAAGCTTGAGGAAATTAAAAATGCTGACATCATCTATATTCACTGGGCTTTGAAAGGACTTTTGAATTTCAAAAGCATAGAACAAATAGCCAGGCTGAATAAACCGGTAATTATTTTTTTGCATGATATGTGGAATATTACCGGAGGATGTCATCATAGTTTTACCTGCGAAAAATACAGGACCGAAGGTTGTAATCACTGTCCCATGTTTCCTGACGGTAAAAAAAATGATCTGGCTGCGAAAGAATTCAGAAAAAAATTAAATCTGTATAAAAAATATGATAACCTGTATTTTGTATCACCCAGCCGCTGGTTATATAATTGTGCCAAAGAATCGCTGCTGACAAAAGATAAGCCTGTTTTTTACATTCCCAATCTGCTCGATGATACACTGTTTAAGCCGGTAAGCAAAACGGTTGCAAAGCATATTTTGAATATAGAGGCTAAAGAAACCGTAATTGCATTTGGAGCCATTTCTGTTAACAGCCCTTATAAAGGCTGGTCATATTTGCAAAAAGCCCTGGCATTGTTAAAGCAGGATGATAAAGTAGAAAATATATCGGTGTTGATTTTTGGAAGTGCTTATAATAAAGAAATTGCTGATGCCATCCCGTTTAAAACAAGATTTATGGGGTACTTGTTAGATGAATATTCAACCGCGTTGGTATATAATGCCGCAGATGTGTTTATTGCCCCTTCATTGGCCGAAGCATTTGGCTATGTTGTAATGGAAGCGTTAAGTTGCGGTACACCAGTTGTGGGGTTTAATGTTGGTGGCATCCCGGATATGATCAGCCACAAAGAAAACGGATACCTGGCAAAATATAAAGATGCCGGTGACGTTTGCGAAGGGATAAAGTTTTGTTTACAAAATAACCTTAAAGGGTATTTATTGCCGGAAATTGATCCTGAATTAACTGTAAAAAAACATTTAGAATTGTTTGAACTTATTGGCCATATAAAATTATAATATACAAGCAATATTGTATAATATATTTGCGTTATATTCCTTAAGATAAAAAAAGTAATTAATTAATACAACAAGCGATACATAATGATAAAATTTTTAAAGGAAAGGGTCTTTCCAAAATCAATATCAAAAAAAGAAGCCTCTGATACGGGAATGGCAATGACCCTGATCTGCCTTTTATTAGGCTGGTTTACCCAACATATTATTTACTATAAGCTGGCCATTCCGGTATTGGTTATGAATATGGCATTTCCTATGTTTTATTACCCCTTTGCCATACTGTGGCTTGGGTTAACAAATTTACTGGGGATGGTTCTTTCAAGAGTATTGTTATCTGTAGTATATATAGTAATTCTATTGCCAATGGGCGTAATACGAAGATTAATGGGGAAGGATGCTTTAAACCTCACCGGATTTAAAAAAGATAAAAGCTCTGTTATGATAACCCGGGATATTGAATTTACTGCCAACGATATTAAAAATCCTTATTAAGACACTAAAATAAATTTATCATGGAATTTTTACGAGAATTATGGGCTTTTTTAAAAGTAAGAAAAAAGTTCTGGTTGCTACCACTTATTATTGTGCTGTTAGTCTTTGGTGTATTAATAGTTCTTTCTGCAGGTTCTGCAATAGCACCTTTCATTTACACCCTTTTTTAATTTAAAAAAAATCAGCATTGGCCACATTTATTTTAGGAATTTCTGCTTACTATCATGATAGTGCGGCAGCCATCATTTGCGATGGGGAAATAATAGCAGCTGCGCATGAGGAGCGTTTTACACGTAAAAAACACGACTCGTCATTTCCGCATGAGGCAGTTAAATATGTTTTAAGCGAGGCCGGCATAGAATTTAAAGACCTGGCTGCTGTTGCATTTTATGATAAACCCTTTATCAAATTTGAACGGTTACTGGAAACATATCATGCTTTTACACCAAAAGGCTTAACCAGTTTTCTTACTTCTGTACCTGTGTGGATAAAAGAAAAGCTCTTCATGAAAAAGATGCTTAAAGATGAATTTAATAAATTTGGAAACAGTAAGGTACCTATTTTATTTCCAGAGCATCACTTATCACATGGAGCCAGTGCTTTTTATCCTTCTCCTTTTGAAGATGCTGCTATATTAACTGTTGACGGAGTGGGAGAATGGGCAACCACTACAATTGGACATGGTAAAGGAAACAGTATAAAGATGCTCAAAGAATTACATTTTCCACATTCCATTGGTTTATTATATTCTGCCTTTACTTATTATACAGGATTTACCGTAAACAGCGGCGAGTATAAATTAATGGGTCTGGCTCCTTATGGTAATCCTGAATCAGAACAGACTAAAGAGTTTAAAGAAAAGACGCTGCGGGAACTTGTTGATGTAAGAGAGGACGGGTCTATCCTGCTGAACATGAAATACTTTGATTATGCAACAGGATTAAAGATGACCAATAATGCAAAGTGGACCACTTTATTCGGTATTCCTCCAAGAGATCCGGAGTCGGAAATAACACAGGAGTATATGAATATGGCATTAGCCATTCAGCAGATCACAGAAGAAATTGTTATTAAACTTGCTGCTACTGCAAAAAAATTAACCAACAGCGATAACCTGGTAATGGCCGGAGGAGTTGCGTTAAACTGTGTAGCAAACGGGAAACTCATTGAAGCCGGTATATTTAAGGACATTTGGATACAACCCGCTTCGGGTGATGCAGGCGGTGCATTAGGGGCAGCTTATTTAGGCTGGTATTTATGGAAGGGAGAAAAAAGAACGGTAAATAAAAATGTGGCCGACGAAATGAAAGGAGCTTACCTGGGCCCGGAATACGACGATAAGCATATTATGGGAATGGTAAGAAAGTATGGTGCTAAATATAATTATTACCAGGACTTTAATGAGCTCACAAAGGTTGTCGCATCCAGGCTGAATGAAGGAAATGTGGTGGGTTGGTTCCAGGGAAGAATGGAATACGGCCCCAGGGCCTTAGGGGCTAGGAGTATTCTTGGTGATGCCAGGAACCCGGAGATGCAGAAAAAAATGAATCTTAAGATCAAATACAGAGAAGGATTCAGGCCTTTTGCCCCATCTGTTTTGGAAGAAGACGTAAGTAAATATTTTGTACTCGACAAGCCTTCGCCGTATATGCTGGTGGTGATGCCCGTACAAAAAGAGCATATTAAACCATTACCTGCAAATTATAACAGTATGGAAATGTATGATAGGCTTTATCATTTGCGATCTGATATTCCTGCAGTAACACACGTTGATTATTCGGCCAGGATACAAAGCGTAAGTAAAAAAACAAATCCCCGGTACTGGAATTTAATTAATGAATTTAAAAATCAAACGGGATACGGACTTTTGGTAAACTCCAGTTTTAATGTACGGGGCGAACCTATAGTTTGCACACCCGATGATGCATTCCGGTGCTTCATGCGGACCGAAATGGATCTTTTAGTGGTGGGTAATTTTGTTTTTGATAAAAACAGCCAGGAAAAATTAGCAAACGATTCAAACTGGAAAGAAGAATTTAAGCTGGACTAAACCTTTTTATGAAAGAGCAAGGCGTTATAAAGAAAATTCCGAAAGGGAAAAAAATAAAATTTGTTTTATTTACATTACTTTTTTTCCTGACAATCATTATAGTTATCGCCGAAATATGGTTAGCTGTTATACATTATCCATCCAGCTATGATACCATGAAAAAAGTTTCATATACACAGGCAAAATGGTGGACGTGTGATTCGATCTCCGGTCCACGATATGTTGCTCACCAGGCAACCCGGGAAGATTCTGTTTATTTTTTAAGAGAAATCTGGTATTATCACAGGTTACAAATGATTAACAATGATGGTTATCACGACCGTGATAATTTTACCGGCATATCTCCTGATAGTGATTCATTAAAAGTCTTAATGACGGGAGACAGCTTTACCTGGGGTGCTTCGTCCGATATTGACAGTTCGTATGTTGATGTTTTTGAAAAAGATATTACAGAAGTCTATCCTGGAATTGTATGGAATACCGGAATTCCGGCTACCGGTACAAACCATGCGCTTTTTACAACTAAAAAATACCTGCCCCTTCAAAAATCCAATTACGTTGTTTTAGGATTTTATACAGGCAATGATTTCAGTGATAATTTAGTTCCATTTGACCGGCTGTTATTTAATAAACTTGCATCCTGTTACAACCAATACGATTACAGCAAAGATTTTAAACCTTTTAAAATCCCTAACCGGGAGGCCTATAAAAAAGCTACAGGGTCTTACCCGGTGGAAGAACTTAATTTTGTGCAAAAGATACTTGTCAGGAGCAGGTTTATTCCTTTTATTACTGACCTTAAAGTTAAAATTGTGAACAGGTTGAGCGGAAATAAAAGCAGAATAAGTGAACAGGAATATAAAGCCACTAAAGATTATCTTAAACAGCTGAATGATTATGTTACCGGAAACAATGCAGAATTAATTGTTTTGGTTATTCCGGCAGCGGGTGATGTAAAGGAAAAAGGCACCTATTATTTGAATACGATCAAACTGCTGAATGAATTATCCTTGAAGTATGTAGACCCCATAAGCCGGTTTACAGAAGACGATTATTTGAAAATAGACGGGGGCCATTGGAAAAATAAAGCCCATATAATGACCGGCCATATGTTAAGCAGTTATTTACTGGATTATATTGCCAAAAAACAACAAAAATCGTTCAGAAAGAACTAACCCTTTTTGAGCAATATCAATCAGTAACTTTGATTCTCTGCAACAAAATCTAATCTTTTAACTATTGAAATTCTGTGATACAGAAAAAACTATACCCGGGGGATAACTTGCTGACCGTTTCTAAAAAACAGGAAACAAGCCTCCATTTGTTTTGGTATGGCTTTCTGATATATATGGTGTTTTTTGTACTGGCAGCAGCAGAAACCTCTTTTCTCAGTGCTGCCAATTGTCAGGCTTTACAAATACTGGGATTTATGGCAATGGTGATGGGAAGCTCGGGACTCATGAATTTTAAGTTCGATGACAATTATCTGAAACAGCTTTTTATTATTAATCTTCTTTATTCTGTAACTATTGTTTTAAGAGGTTCTCAGTATGATAAGGATGCATTAAAGCAAATGTTCCTTGATCCTACTTTTGGTATAATGCCTTATTTCGCTTCATTGGTGTTACTGCTTCCCAGAAATATCGGGGTATATAAAAAAGTAATCAATGTACTGCTGATTTTAGGTGGTATCTTTTTGATTAGTGTTGTCATTTTTTACAATACGCTGCACGATTACGACCGCCTGAACCTGGTAAGCCAGGGCCTGGTTGAGAACCTTTCTGTTTTTCTGGCTTTACCTATTGGCTTAGTGGTATTTAATTCAATTTATTTTGGTGGTAAAAAGACCTTTTTGGGTATTGGAGCTAAAAATATTTTTGCTATAGTAGTATTACTCGTTACGTTGTTCTTTGCAATATTCAGGGCACGCAGGGGATTGATATTTATGTGTGCAAGCACAGCAGCCTGTGTGGGAATGATTTATATTATGGGTACCAAAAAGAAAGCACTGATCATTGCTGTGGCCATTATTTTGGCAGGAGCCGGGGCTTTGTTTATTACCAGTTTTAAAGAGCATTCAATGTTTAGTTTTCTTATTGAAAGAGGAGAAGAAGACACCAGATCGGGAGTGGAAGACTGGATGTTTGCTGATATGTCTTCAGCTGACTGGGTCATAGGAAAAGGTATCAAAGGCAAATATTATTGCCCCATTGTAGAAAATGTTAATGATGCAGAAGGGGCAGGGTTTAGGGATAATATAGAAACCGGTTATTTACAGATAATTCTAAAAGGAGGTATTTTAAGTCTTGCCTTATTGCTTCTTACTTTTATTCCTGCTGTTTATAAAGGATTGTTTAAATCAAAAAATGTATTATCAAAGGCAGCAGCAATGTGGGTCCTTTTATGGATCGTTTATCTGTATCCCTCCGGGGGTATCGTTTTTACTATGAATTATGTAGCGGTTTGGATAGCGGTAGGCATATGTTATTCTCAAAAGATCAGGAACCTGCCGGACAGCACGATAAAAAATTATTTGCAGGGATAACTGATTATAGACTGATTAATTCCAATACACTAAACCAAACGTTGAATAAAACAAATGCCTTTACCAAAAACTTTAATAATAGGACAGCCTTTCAACAACGATTTTGGGGGAGGCATTACTCAGGCAAATCTTTTTGGAGGTTGGGATAAGAATAAGATAGCTGTAGTAAGCACTGATCATATGTTCAATAACCTGAACACGGAAATATGTGATACCTATTATATACTCGGAAAAGAGGAGTACAAATGGCTATTCCCTTTTAATTTAATACAACGCAATGTTCCATCTGGACAACGAATAGTAAAAGCAAACAGCCATACTATTGTTGCTTCTTCAGCTTCGGGAAAAACAAACTGGAGGGCAAAGATAGTAAATGAATATTTCTATCCTTTTTTAGAATATGTTGGCCTTTTTCACGGCATATCTAAACTTAACCTTTCAGATAAATTAAAAAAATGGATTGAAGAATATAATCCTGATGTGATATATGCACAGGCACCTACGAGAGAATTGGTTTTGTTTTGCACCCGGGTGCAGGCGTATATAAAAAAACCTATGGTCTATCATGTTATGGATGACTGGCCTTCAACCATCAGTCAGAAAGGGCTATTTAAAAACTACTGGCATAAAAAAATAGACAGGGAGTTGCGGGTATTGATCGGCAAATCAACCGTTTTATTAAGCATCAGTAATGCCATGGCCGAAGAATATAAAAAAAGATATGGCCGGGATTTTATTACTTTTCATAATCCGATTGAAATGGAATTTTGGAAAAGCCACCAAAGAAAAAATTATGAATTAAAAGATATGCCTTCTGTTTTATATGCAGGCAGGATCGGACCGGGTATTCAAACAACTTTGGAGACATTGGCCATGGCGATTGATAAGGTAAATAAACAATTCAACAGCTCTGTACAATTTTTTTTACAAACAAAAGATAAGCCATCCTGGGTTGAAAACTATAAATGTGTTCAGCATAAACCATTAGTGGCATACAGTGAACTGCCCCGGGTTTTTGCCGAAGCAGACTTTCTTTATTTACCTTATGATTTCTCTAAAGAATCCATCAGGTTTATTAAATATTCCATGCCTACCAAAGCGCCGGAATATATGATGAGCGGCACTCCGGTCATTGTGTTTGGCCCTGCCGAAACAGCATTGGTAATGGATGCCCTGCAAAATAACTGGGCAAAAGTGGTTACTGAAAATAATATTGAAGTTTTAGCAGAAGCAATAAATACAATAGTAACAGATCAAAACCTTCGAAAGCAGGTAGCCACAAATGCAATAAGGATAGCTGAAACTAATTATGATTCTGTTAAGGTAAGAAGCCGGTTCAGGGAAGTTATATCTTCAATAGCATCTTCATTTAACAATATTGAAAACGTAAAAAAATGAGGAAGGTTTAAAATATGAATTCCCCCCGGTATAACATAGTAGTAATGGGTGTTTCCTGTTTTGATGGTATGGCCAGCTCAACAAGGGTTAGGAATATAATTGAACCATTGATCAGTAAAAATTTAATAGTTGCCAATAATCTTGTTTATCAAACCGATAACCGTGAGCCAATCGGGAAATCAGGAGTACTGAATAATATCAATTTCAAGATCATTGACTTCAGGTTAAGTAATATATTCAGCCTGTTTGGTTTTTGGGGAGCGGGAATATCTTTTTTAACGAAGAGTAAAAAAAGGGGGTGTAAGAACATTATATATAACTATAACTACGCTGATCTGAAGAATATCATATTCCTGCTGTATGCAAAAATGACCGGGTATAAAATTATTATAGACATTATTGAAGATAACCGGTTTGAGCGGACTGATGGAATCATTAACAGTATCAGGCTTAAAACATCCATCATTTTATTCAGGTCTTCCAGGAGCTTTACCGACCATTTTGTTGCCATTTCGGAACAGTTATATAAAAGAGCTGAACTAGTTTCCAAAAACAAAGTGCCGGTAAGCCTGATACCCATTACGGTTAATCTGAGTTATTTTAAAGACAACGGTTATCAAACGAATAGAAACAACCTGAAAATATTTTACGGAGGCTCCTTTGCAGTAAAGGATGGATTGAAATACCTGGTCAGAGCATTTGATGTGGTAAGTAAAAAAAATGAAGGAATAGAATTGATATTAACGGGGGCTGCACCTATTAAGACAGATATGGAAGAAATAACAAAGCAAATTGATGCGGTAGCTGCAAAAGACAGAATTAAGTTCATGGGGTTTTTAAAAACAGAAGATTATTATAACCTGCTTAACCGTTGTGATATTTTCTGCATGACAAGGATCAATTCTGTATATGCTAATGCAGGGTTCCCTTTTAAACTGGGTGAGTTCCTGGCTGCCGGCAAAGCCGTGATCGCTACTAAAGTGGGAGATGTTCCCAACTATTTGTTTAATGATGTTAATGCTTTAGTGATCAACCCCGATTCAGTGGAAGAGCTTTCAGATGCCATACTTAGCATTATTAAAAACCCCGAAAAAATAAAAATAATGGGGCCCAAAGCCAGGAAAACGGCAGAGGCCTATTTTGATTCAGAGAAAGTGAGTATGAAATTATTATCAATATTTGAATCAGTATAAACATAATAATGAAAAATCAGAAAATACTTTTAATTGGCCCTTACCCGCCCCCTTATGGAGGTGTAAGCATGCACATTAAAAGATTAAAAGCACTGCTTTCAGATGGGTTTGATATAGATATTATAGATGAATCAAGGGAACGGAAAAAAAATATTTTCAATTTACGTTCACTGAATATTTTTAAATACCTGTATAAAGTTATTAAAGCTGATATCGTTCATATTCACAGTGGTAAGTTTTTTTTAAGGATGTTACATTTTTCAGCAGCCAGTTTATGTTTCAGAAAAAAAATGATTACCATACATGGATATGAGCCCGGCAGGGGTGCTAACATAAGGCCTTTGGACAGGGCAATATTAAATAATTGCAACAGGGTCATTTTTGTTAGCAAGGAATTGGCAGAGGCCTTTCAGGTAAAGGATTACATAATTAAAGAAGCTTTTTTGCCACCTGATGTGAATGTAGAGGCAGATATTCCTGTTGAAGTTACAGGCTGGATCGAGCAGCAGATATTAAATGGTTATAAGATATGCGTTGCCAATGCCTGGCGCCTTGACAGGCATGAAAATGAGGATCTGTATGGCCTCGATCTATGCATTATGGCGGCAAAAAAAAATAAAGAAAACAATTTAAAAACGGCTTTCGTTTTTGTTGTTTGTGACGATAGCGGGATAATAAAAATTGATCAATACAAAAAAATGATAAAGGATTTTGATCTGGAAGACAGCTTTCTGCTATGGGAAACACCATTATCATTTATTAAACTAATACTGAAATCGGATATGGTTTTAAGGCCTACCAATACAGATGGAGACGCCCTCACGGTAAGGGAAGGGTTATTTTTAGGTAAGCCTGTAATTGCATCTGATGTGGTACTCAGGCCGGCAGATACAAAACTGTTTAAAACCCGTGACGCTGTTTCATTAGCCAGCGTAATTGAAGCCGTTATCCGGGATGGGCAAAATAAAGCGGAGGATGCTGATCATACTGCCGACAGCCATAAATCATATTTAACGTATTACAGAAACAATGTTTATAACTAATTATCGTTTAAACAAAACAGAAATATTTAATAGAAATTAAATTATTAAAGCAATGTGCGGACTAGCCGGATTTATTGGGTTTACAGACAACGCTGATCTTGCTGTGAAAGCAAACAAGATACAGCAGCACCGTGGGCCGGATAATCAGTCTGTGTGGCATGATGAATATATTGCCTTTGCCCACCAACGGCTTTCTATTATTGATTTAAGCGAAGCGGCCAACCAGCCCTTTCATAAACATAACCTGGTGGCCGTTTTTAACGGCGAAATATATAATTATAAAGAACTTCAAAATAAACTTAAAGCGGAAAAGCAAGTGGAGTTTAAAACCTCTTCTGATACGGAGGTTGTACTTGAAATGTATAAACATTACGGATATGATTGCTTAAATCATTTTTTGGGAATGTTTGCATTTGCAGTTTATGATAAAACCACTAATGATCTGTTTATTGTTCGTGATCATTTCGGAATAAAACCATTGTTTTATACACAGGTAAATGGTGCCTTTGCCTTTAGTTCTGAATTGAAAACACTGGTTGGTATTCCCGGCTTCAACAAAAAAATTAATCCTAAATCACTCGTTAGTTGTTTAAACTATATATGGATTTCAGGAAATGAAACCATGTTTAACGGATGCTTTAAACTGCCTCCGGCACATTATATGATTTATAACAGGGCAACCGGGATCAAACTTATTAAATACTGGGAGTTACAGGATAATACAGGTGGTAAGATACCGGCTAATATAAATAGCACTGCTGACGACGTAGCAAATATTATGGAGTTATCAGTCAAACGACACATGGTAGCCGATGTACCGGTGAGTTGCTTTTTAAGCGGAGGGCTGGATTCTTCCTTGATTTCGGTTTTAGCAAAACGATCAAATGATCACCTGTCTACCTATACTATCGGAACCGAGGATAAAGATAAAAAAGCAGAAAGTATGCCTGATGATGAAAAGTATGCCAATTTATTAGCTGACATGCATCATTTTGATCATCATGTAATAAAGATCAGTCCCGATATTCTTAAGGATTTTCCGCATATGGTAAAACACCTTGATGAGCCTATTGGCGATCCGGCTGCCATCAACACATATTTAATTTGCAAAGCAGCTAGGGAAAAAGGAGTTAAAGTATTATTGTCCGGAATGGGTGCCGATGAAATATTTTTTGGTTACCGCCGGCAAAAAGCCACCATGATGGCGCAACGCTTTAACCGTTTACCTGGCCCCATTAAATATGTGATAGCAAAAACCGTAAATATGCTGCCGGTTAAAATATCGGGCAAGGGTTTTAAATTTGGCCGATGGGCAAAACGATTTATGAGTTTTGCCACTATGCCGCGTGAAAGGGCCTATATGAGGAGTTATTCTTATTATGATACAAAGCAGCTAAAAGAATTATTAAATGCGGAGTACTGGGCCGGGATCGAAGCCATCAATGATGAGCATCAAGAAATATTTAATTCAAAATTTAAAAATGATGCGGTCAACAGTATCTGTAATACAGATATCAGTATGTTTATGTTAGGCCTTAATTTAACATACTCCGACAGGGCTTCCATGGCAGCTTCTGTGGAAGTCAGGGTGCCATTCATAGATAAATTGGTTATTACAAAAGCGATGCAGATACCGGGTAACCTTAAAATAAAAAAGGGCGAATCAAAATATATTTTAAAAAAAGCAGCAGAAAAATTTCTCCCCAAAGAAATTATTTACAGACCCAAAGCCTCCTTTGGAGCTCCCATCAGGTCCTGGATATCATATGATTTAAGAGATATGGTAGATGAATTACTGTCAGAACAGGCGATTACAAAAAGGGGCTTTGTTAACTATGCTATTGTAAGAAAACTAATAGAGAATGACCGAAGCGGAAATGAGGATAATGCATACCAGATATACCAGTTGCTTACACTGGAATTATGGTGCAGGGAATATCTGGATAAGTAACCGCGGATTAATAAAAAAGACGAAAAGTAAAAATGGAAAATAAAAATACATTTCAAGAACTGGTAATAAAACCTTGGCTGTTTTCGATAGATCAACATGCCGGCAATAATGCCTTTTGCATTAATGGTAAATTTTACAGTTACCGGCTATTTGCAGAAATAGTTTCTGCCATCAGGGATGAGGTTAAAAACCTGTCACACAAAAATATAAATGTGGGGTTGGTTGCCAATGATGACCTGGAAACCTATGCCGCCATTTTTGCTTTGTGGCTCGAAGGGAAATGTTATGTACCCGTAAATCCGGAAACACCTGCCGAACGTAACCGAAATGTTCTTAAGCAGGCAGGATCATCCGTTGTTATTGATTCATCAGAACAAATTTTATTCCCTGAACTGGCAGCCATCAAATCAAAACAACTGGCCTTCAGGGAAATTAATTTATCACCGGTTAATACTCCGGACGATGCGTTAGCTTATATTTTTTTTACTTCCGGAACAACAGGGGTACCCAAGGGTGTACCTATCACCCGGTCAAACCTGGCAGGATTTATAAATGCTTTTTTTGAAATGGGTATTAACATGGGTGATGAAGATAAATGTTTGCAAATGTTTGAGCTGACCTTTGATCTTTCAGTAATGTCCTATCTGGCACCACTGTTAAAAGGGGCCTGTGTTTATACCATTCCAAAAGATAAAATAAAATTTAATTACATTGCTGAATTATTGGAAGAGCATCACTTAACGGTTGCCCTGATGGTGCCTTCTATCATTCAATACCTGCGTCCTTATTTTGATGAAATAAATTGTGCAAGTATGAAATACAGTTTGTTTTGCGGTGAAGCGCTTCCTTTGGATGTAACAAGGGAGTGGGGAAATTGTGTACCCAATGCAAATATCATGAATGTTTACGGACCCACCGAGGATACTATATTTTGTACCCATTACACATATCTCCGCGATGCGGATAATAAAACTTCAAATGGCTTGTTGTCTATCGGCAAAGCCATGCAGGATACGTATACGATTATCGTTAATGAGAATAATGAATTAGTTAAACCTGGTGAAAAAGGCCAGTTATGCCTTGGAGGTGTGCAATTAACGCCCGGTTACTGGAAAAATGAGGAGAAAAATAAAGAAGCATTTTTTTATACCTTTTATAACGGAACAAACACCAGGTTTTATAAAAGCGGTGATCTTTGCCTGGCAGATTCCGATGGTGATATCATGTACCTGGGAAGAGTGGATTCACAGATCAAGGTCCAGGGATTCAGGGTTGAGCTTTCTGAAATTGAATTCTTTGCAAAGGAATACCTGAAAAAAATTAATACGGTGGCCATCGCATTTACCAATAAGATCCATAATACCGAGATCGGGATGGTCATAGAATCGGATGAATTTGATACAAAGGAGCTGATCAATTACATGAAAACCAAAATGCCGGTATATATGATACCAACGCAAATGAGGTTTGAAAAATCATTTCCGCTAAATACCAATGGAAAAATTGACCGGAAAGTATTAAAAGAAAAATTTTAAAAGATGAATGTCGTGGTCTTTGGTGAAGATATATACACATCCGTTGTAATTAAAACTTTAGTTGAAAACGGGGATAAGGTCTTATTGATAGTTACGCCTGAGTATCGAAATGAAAATTATAAAGTTTTAGAAGAAACGGCAGTTAAATACAATATTGAATTTGTGAAGGACAAGAATATTAATTCGGAAAGAATAAAAGAGGAGCTGGTTAAAATAAAACCCGATCTGATCATTGCAGTACACCTGAGAAAAATCCTGCGTAAAGAAATATTTTCACTGGCTGCAAAGGGTGCCATAAATGTTCATCCTTCTCTTTTACCAAAATACAGGGGGCTATCACCCCAGCACCAGGCCATTCTGCATGGTGATGATGAATCGGGAGTCACCGTACATTATATTGATGCAGAAGTTGACACGGGTGATATCATTGCCCAGGAAAAATTTACGATCGCTAAAGATGAATATATTTTGCAGGTACAGACAAAAATGCTTGCTATCTATAAAAAAATTGTGGTGGAAGCTTTACGTTTACTAAAAGATGAATCTTTTAAACCCATTAAGCAAGACCTGGCAAAGCTGAGTTATTTCGGGCCATTGAAAAAGGCAGACAGGGAAATTGATCTGTCGGCATCAAAACATCAGCTGTATAACCTTATAAGAGCGGTATCTTTGCCATACAAAGGTGCTTTTTATAAGAATTATACCATTTGGGTGGCCACATTGCCTGATTCATCTGTTGAAGCAGCATTGAAAGAAAAGTATACGGATACGGGATTTTATTATGATGAGGCTGCCGATGAAATTATTTTCAGGCTGAAGGACGGGTTTTTGATATCAGACGATTTTGAAATTAACCGGGAATAAATAAAACAGTTTACACATTATGGATCAATCTGTAGTTACAGAAAAGCTTACGGCAATATTCAGAAAGGTGTTCAACGATGATACCATTGTGCTGAGGGGTGACCTGACAGCGAGTGATGTTGCGAACTGGGACTCCCTGACGCATATGCTGATGATAGGCGAAGTGGAAACAGTATTTTCTGCAAAATTCAAATTAAAAGAACTGAGTAAGCTGAAGGATGTGGGGGATTTAGTGGCATTGATAGCATTAAAACTGGAATAGTACGGAAATCTTTATGGGCAGGTAATTTTAGCATAGTATATAATATTAACATAAATTGAACGTTTCAAAAGCAGGGTAACCGGGCTGTTAATACTTGAATTAATTGATTTTAGAATAATATTAAAATTTATATTTTTTACTGCAATATGGTAAAAATGAACGAATACCTGATTCGAAAAGCTACAACAAAGGATATTCCTTTTTTGGCAGATGTAATAATTGCCTCCAAAAAAGGGATGTCGAATAATTTAAATTTATCAACATTATTTAACATACCTGAATGCGAGGTTAAGACCCTGGTAAAAGCAATGCTTAAAGAAAAAAGTGACGGGTGTGAGTTATCCCTCAGCAGTTTTATGGTTACAGAATACAAAGGAGAAGTTATTTCGGGTTCGGGTACATGGATAGAAGCTTTTGACGGATGTTTGCCTTCAGGTATTATTAAATCAAATTTAATCAACTTTACTTTTAATAAAGAAAATATTGAGTTTCTTAAATCAAAATCGCATATAATTAAAGATATTTTAATACCCAGGGAACCAATGACGCTTCAGCTTGAATATTTCCACATTGTAAAGGAGCACCTTGGCAAAGGGCTTAATGTTCCATTAATGAGATCAATTGAAGAGAAAGCGGTTGCTATATATCCCGCATTAAAAAAAGCACAGTGCCAGATATTTAAAAACAGCATTTTTTCTATTAAAATATTAATGAAGCATGGTTATAAAATTGTAAAAACACATAAATCAAATAACAGAGAAATATTTGATTACCTGCCTTTTAACGAAAAATATCTGATGGAGAAATGTTTTTAAAAACCCATGAAAAATAGGTAGTACAGGCAGGTTAACCTGAAAGATATAAAGATAATACATAATAATTATATCTGTTAGCCGTTTGCAAGAAAGGTAAAGTTTTAATACGGTTAAACATTAAATCAAAAAATAAGGCCAATTTATTTTGAATTAAGAGAGCGATAAAATATATTTAATTGCTTTAAAAACTGCTGAAAATGGATGAGTATATAGTTCGGAATGCTAAAATAAGCGATATCCCTTTTTTAGCTGAAGCCATTATTGCTGCCGAAAAAGGGATATCAAATAAATTAAGTTATTCTACCTTATTTAATTTATCTGAAAGCGAGGTTAAAAACCTGATCATTTCAATGCTGGAGGAAGAAGTGGACGGATGTGAATTATCCCTCAGCAGTTTTTTAGTAGTAGAATTCAATAACGAACCTGTAGCAGCTGCAGGTGGATGGATAGAAGGATTTAATGGTGCAATGCCCTCTAAAATATTGAAATCAAATTTACTGAACTATACATTTGATAAAGCCAGTATTGAATTTTTAAAAACAAAATCACACATCATTAAAGATATACTTGTTGAAAGAGATCCGTTGACCCTCCAGTTTGAGTATTTTTATATTTCAGGAAAACACCTGGGAAAAGGCCTTGATGATATGCTGATGAAAAAAATGGAAGAAAATGCCGTTGCCATTTATCCGGCATTGGAGAAGGCACAATGCCAGTTATTTAAAAGCAGCATTTTTGGCATTAAAATATTAATGAGGCATGGATTTAAAATTGTAAAAACGCTTAAATCTGTTAATAACCAGATATTAGATTACCTGCCTTCCAACGAAAAAGTTAAACTTGAAAAAATAATAAAAAAATAAGATTATGGAAAAAACTGAAATTGTGGATAAGCTGACACCGGTTTTCAGAAAAATATTTGGTGATGCTTCTTTGAAACTTACCGATGAACTTAGCGCCCTTGATGTAGAAAACTGGGATTCTTTATCTCATATGCTTCTTATTACCGAGGTAGAAAATAAATTTGCTATTAAGTTCAGGCTGAAAGACCTGAATAAAATGGCAAACGTAGGAGATATGATCTCTATTATCAGTACTAAATTATAAGGTTCATGGTTTTTACTTCTTTTAATTTTTTAGTATTTTTTCCAACAGTCATTGTCCTTTATTATTTACTTCCACAAAAGTTCAGATGGATTTTTCTGCTGCTGGCCAGTTACTATTTTTATATTAACATAAAACCGGTGTATGCGGTTTTACTGGCAGGCGTTACTTTAACTACATATGTTTTTACCAACTTAATCGTTAAAACAAAGTCTGAAAGAAAAAAGAGGCTATTTCTAGTTGCAGATATTATTATTACCCTTTTACCACTGTTTTTCTTTAAGTACTTCAACTTTGTAAATGAGGGGATATTTACATTACTCAATTACGCAGGGTTGCATTTAACCCTTCCGCATATAAGTTTACTATTGCCGGTCGGTATCTCTTTTTATACATTTATGGCATTGGGATACACCATTGACGTGTACAATGAAGATGTGGAAGCAGAAAAAAACATTGGGACCGTCGCACTGTTTTTATCTTTTTTCCCGGTTGTCATGTCGGGGCCAATTGAACGGGCATCAAATATGTTTCACCAGTTCAAAGGCAAAATTCAGTTTAACAGGGATATAGTTGTAAGTGGACTGCAATTAATGCTCTGGGGGTATTTTATGAAACTGGCTTTGGCAGACAGGATAAGTATATATATAGATGCCGTCTTTAATAATGCGGAACAGCATGTAGGCTCCTCACTGCTTTTGGCAACATTGATGCAGCCGATACGGGTATATGCAGATTTGGGGGGCTATTCTCTTATAGCTATAGGTTGTGCAAAAGTGATGGGTATTAATGTGATACCCAACTTTAACCGCCCGTTCTTTGCAACTACTATGTCGGAAATGTGGAGGCGATGGCATATTTCACTGATCAAATGGATGACCGATTATATTTATACACCATTGTCATTTTCCTTTAGAAAATACGGATCATGGGGAATTGTTATAGCATTGAATTTAACATTTATTATTTCAGGGGCATGGCATGGGGCTGCACTTAATTTCCTGGTATGGGGTGCAATTCAGGGTATTGCTTTAAGTGTTGAAATGCTCACCCGGAAAAGAAAGGACGCTGTTGAAGCAAAATTCAATTTAAAGAACAAATGGTGGTATATATTACTGGGTTGTGTTTTTACTTACCTGTTGTTTGCCTTTTCCTTAAGTTTTGGGGGTGATGCTGCAACGGTTCCGGAAGTATTACATATTTTAGGAAGAATATTTACCGATTCATTTCACCTGCCGTATAAAGACGGGGATACTATGTTGTATGGCTTTATGGCCTTTAGCATTTTATTTATAAAAGACTTTATGGAAGAGTATTATCCGGACCGTATACGTCTCTTCAGGAATAAAAATATTACAGTAAGATGGTTGTCTTACTATTGTGTGATTTTTCTTATTTTCTACCTGGGTATATTCGGTGGCGGGGATTTTGTTTATTTCCAATTTTAAAAGCAGCTTAACCATATGTGGATTTTTTTAAAAAAAGCATTGATTTTTATATCACCTTTTATTATTCTTATAGTGCTTGAGGTTGTAATAGACCCCTTTAATTATTTTTTTACAGAGAAAAATCAAGGCCTGGCTCAGTTAAAGAACAACCTTGCACGAAAAAAAAATACGTATTTATACAGGTTGATTGAATATGAAAGAAACCCAACTCCAACCATCGTATTGGGAGATTCAAGGGCACAAAGATTAATGCCTGATTTTTTTGAGGAAGTAAATAATGAAAAGGTGGTTAACCTGGCTGCCGGTGCCGGCTCTTTGCAGGATGTTATAAAAATATTTTGGGACCTGAGCAAAAAGAAAACCCTAAAAACGGTGTACATAGGTGTTGCCATTGAAGGATATAGCGGCACCTTGTTAAAAGACAGGGTATCCGAGGCTATTGAAGTAAAA
>JANOGE010000230.1:0-44469 GCA_031414035.1 Chitinophagaceae bacterium
CAAAAAAATGAAACTCAGTTAAATGATAATTGGAGTTGGCTTTTAACTTAATGCGCTGTTTGTATTTGCGCCGCCATTTGGAAAGTTTGGAGAAGAAAATTCCTTTGGTGAGGTAAGAATGTAAAATAGGATGCATCTCTATCGTCAAGCCTTTATGCTTTTGCATGATAAGATAACTGAGGTTCTTTTCTATTTCATCTTCTAAAATAAGGGTAGAAGATATTTTTCCGGTACCATTACAACTTGGGCAGATTTCTGTTGTATTGATGTTCATTTCCGGTTTCATACGCTGCCTGGTAATCTGCATCAATCCAAATTTACTTATGGCAAGAACGGCATGCTTGGCTCTGTCCGGACGCATAAATGTATCCATGGCATCGGCCAGTTTCTTTTTATTCTCCATCAGTTTCATATCAATGAAGTCTACTACAATGATACCGCCCAGGTCCCTTAACCGCAACTGCCTTGCAATTTCTTCTGCTGCTTCCAGGTTGGTTTCCAGGGCATTTTGTTCCTGGTTATTACTTACGCTTTTATAGCCGCTGTTTACATCAATTACATGCAAAGCCTCCGTGTGTTCTACAATTAAATAAGCACCACTGGGCAGGTTAACCGTTTTACCAAAAGCTGCTTTAACCTGTTTGGTAATGCCAAAACTGTCGAATATAGGCGATCCGTTGTTATAATGAGAAACAATGTCAGCCTTTTCCGGAGCAATACGTTGAATGTATGTTTTTGTATCGCTGTAAATATTTTTATCGTTAACAACTATCTTGTTGAAATCTTCACTTAGCAGGTCCCTGAGTATACTGGTTGTTTTTCCCTGTTCACTTAAGATCTTTGCAGGTGGTGTCGCTCCTTTTAAATTGGTTTGTATCGTTTTCCAGGTGGCCACCAGGCTTAACAGGTCTTCATGTAATTCCGCTGTATGTTTACCCTCTGCAGCAGTTCTTACTATAACACCTAAATTTTTTGGTTTAATGGATTCTATGATCTTATGTAATCTTTTTCTTTCTTCAGATGAATGAATTTTTCGGGAGATTGCAATGATATCATTAAAAGGAGTTACAACAACAAAACGGCCCGGTAAAGACAGCTCACAACTCAGGCGTGGGCCTTTAGCTGCTATAGGCTCTTTTAAAATCTGGACCAGAACATTTGGACGGCCATTCAGTACTTCAGCAATTTTGCCCGTTTTTACGATCTCAGGTTCTACTTTAAATTTGGTAAAATCAAGACCATTTTCGGTATTATCATTTATCGCCTCGGTAGTAAACTTTAATATGGAACGAACATAAGGGCTGAGATCTGTGTAATGCAGGAACGCGTCTTTTTCAAAACCAACATCTATAAATGCAGCATTAAGTCCGGGGATTAATTTTTTAACTTTTCCAAGGTACAGGTCTCCTACACCAAAGCTTGCATCAACTTTTTCGCTATGCAGCTCCACCAGTTTTTTATCTTCCAGCAGGGCAATTTCTACCCCCTGCGGTGCAGCATTTATAATCAGTTCCTTTGTCAAACGTAAATTTTTGGTAAGACCATTACATCATGGAAGGAAAACACTAGCGGCATACATCATCAACTAAGCATAAAGTTGTAATGGATGCAGATATATGTGTGCCCGGACGAGGATTCCGGGCACCGGTAAGAAAAAATTACTTCTTCTTATGACGGTTCTTTCTTAAACGTTTTTTACGCTTGTGTGTTGCAATTTTATGACGTTTTCTCTTTTTACCACAAGGCATAACTAGTCTTTTTTGTGTTTAAAATAATTTTTTTAAATATGTATGACCATTCTGATTTACCATTTAGTCGCCTGTGACTAAGGAGGAATCTCAGCTGGTATTATGCCGGCAGAAACACTGCCGGACTGTAATACTTTTCAAACCGGCATAATTCGAATATTACTTCGCAATTTTTACCGTAATAATTTAATCCGTTCATCTACTTCCTTACTATAGTTCGGATTATTAACCAGCCTTTTACTTATCAAATACCACTTTATGGCTTCAGTTTTATCGCCTTTGGCAGCATAAGCATCTGCTAAAAAAGCTATTGCTTCAAGGTTTTCAGGTTGGGCGATAACTACTTTCTGTAAACGCTGAATCGCTTTATCATATTGCCCTGAAACATATCCTCCAACACCCAGCATCATTTGTGCTTTCATGTTGTTAGAGTCCTTTTGAACCACCGCCAGCAACTGCTGAATACCTTTCATCGTCTCTTCCGGTTTTCCAACACTGCCTTTTCCAAAAACATAGCAACTACCCAAACCCACTTTCAGATCATCATTGTTTGGGTTAAGTTCTATCGCTTTTTCAAATAAGCTTATTGCCTGTTCTGCTTTCCAGTTTAATTTTGCTTCATCCTGTTCTCCACGCAGATTATCTAAAATTAATTGGGCAGCAAAGGTGAGGTTTTTTTCTGACTTATCCAATTTAGCAGCTTCAGATAAATAATAGGCATATGCCTCAAAGGATTGTATACTGTCTTTCCAGAAATCAGCCAGCCTGGCATTTGCCAGAATTTGCTGTTCAGAAATATCACCCCTGGTTACACTGTTTTCCAGTTTGGCGAGATTAAGTGCCTGCGAAGCGGATAAATGTTGTTTAGCTTCTATAATGAACTGGTTGATATCAAAGACGTTAACAACAACCGGAGCAGTTTTGTCTGTTTTGCTTTTAGGAGCAACGGTACGTCCAAAAATGAAAAGAAGGATTACTAAAATGAGCCCCCCCAGGGTAAATATCAATTGTTTCTTCACCTTATAAATTTAGATGGCAAAGGTACATTAGTCAAGGCTGTCATCCTCTTTTTCTGTATTCTCTTTAACATTTTTAGAGGATTTTATTTCCAGCATAAATTCTTTGGCAGGTTTAAAGGCTGGAATAAAGTGTTCCGGAATTTCTACAGCAATGTTTTTCTTAATATTACGTCCAATCTTAGCGGCTCTTTTCTTGGTTATAAAACTGCCAAACCCACGTATATATATATTTTCACCGGCGGCCAGCGAATTTTTAACCGCTTTAAACATCGATTCCAATGTTACCAAAACATCTACTTTAGGGATGCCGGTTTTATCAGAAATTTGATTAATGAGGTCGGCTTTTCTCATGTTGTTTATTTTTTAATAAAATTAGATGTTAGAAAAATACAACAAAAAATTCGAAATTTCCAAATAAGTTGATGATTATCAGGTACTTTGTGTAAAAAATTAAGACAAGTCAGTTTTTTTCACCCCTTGTAACTAGTTGATAATTATATAAATATGAACTAAATAAATAGTGAAAAATAAGGAGAGGGTAACGTGGCTGACTTAATATTTAAGATATGAATAGTACTAAAAAATACTTCACAAAAAGGCTTTTAATTTGGAATAAGAAGTCGAATACAAGGGAAATGCCCTGGAAAGGAGAAAAAGACCCTTATAAAATTTGGTTGAGTGAGATCATTTTACAGCAAACAAGAGTTGAACAGGGACTGGATTATTATAAACGGTTTATACATGCATTTCCCACAGTAGAAAGATTAGCCAAAGCATCTGAAAAAAAAATCTTTAAATTATGGGAAGGTCTTGGTTACTATACACGTTGTAAAAACCTGATTGCCTCAGCAAAATTAATTGCAAAAGAAAAAAAGGGAAAATTTCCCGATACTTTTCAGGAGATACTGGCTTTAAAAGGCGTTGGACCATATACAGCTGCCGCTATAGCATCTTTTGCTTATAATTTACCTTTTGCCGTTGTTGATGGGAATGTATACAGGGTTTTATCCCGTTTTTTTGGCATAGATGAAAAAATTTCCGGCAATAAAGGGAAAAAAATATTTGAAACAATTGCTAACGAAGTATTAGATGTAAAAAGTCCGGGTATATATAACCAGGCGATCATGGATTTTGGAGCAGTTATCTGCAAACCTAAAAATCCAATTTGTAATGCCTGTCCGTTAAAAACCAACTGTGTTGCACATTTACAGGGAATAACAGATAAGCTTCCTGTAAAAAAAGGAAAAATGGCCAGAAAATCAAGATGGTTCTATTATTTAATTATTGAGCATAATGATAAGTTTTATGTTCGAAAAAGGGAGGCAAAAGATATTTGGGAAAACCTGTATGAATTTATTTTGCTGGAAACACAGAAAATGATGTCTGCAGAACAGATAAAAGAACTTCCCGGGTTTAAAAAGGTAACGGGCAAAAACAGGATAGAGGTTAAAAATTTTTCAAAGCTATACAGGCAGCAGTTATCACATCAAACTATACAGGGCCGGTTTATACATTTGAAGGCCCAATATGAAATACCTTTAATGGGGTATAAAGCGGTAACCTTGAAAGAATTAAGAAAACTGCCATTTCCCAGGTTCATTACCGGCTATTTGAAAGAAATTGTGGGGAAAGCCGTTTGAAAGATAAAATTGTATCTTTAAATTTGTTGTAACGCAATACGAATCAACAGTACAAAGATTTAAATCAGATATTATGAGAGGGGTAAACAGGGTGATGTTAATAGGTAACCTTGGTAAAGATCCGGATATGCAGTTCCTGGAAGGGAATATAGGGGTTGCAAAATTTTCATTGGCAACCACAGAAACATATAAAGACAGGAGTGGAAAATTGATTTCACAAACCGAATGGCATACTGTTGTTCTTTGGCGGGGATTAGCTGAACTGGCACAAAAATATCTGCATAAAGGAAGCCTTGTTTACATTGAAGGCCGCCTGAAAACACGCAGCTGGGAAGATAAAGAAGGCAACAAAAAATTTGCTACCGAAATTGTTGGTGATAATCTTATTATGCTGGATAAAAGAAGTGATGGCAGTCATCTTGCACAGGGAATGGAAGGATTTGATGGGCCTGATAATGAAACGGATATTCCTACAACAGATGATGGTTCAGAACGGTTACCATTTTAATTAATTGTACTAGGTAACTTTAGCGAAATTGTAATACCATATTCTTATTTGAATCTTTACAAATATCAAATAACAGAATATATTTTTTTACTTAAAATTATTGTTTTGGATTACCATTCGGTTCGTGAATTTACCGGTATTTTTACTTTCCCTTTTTTGGCTATAACTCCTGCTGCGGCTACTGTACTTATATTTTTGGTGGTTCTGCTTTTTCTATTGTCTTTTTTGCTTTCTGGTTCGGAGGTTGCTTTTTTCTCGCTTACTTTCAAGGATATCAATATGCTGAGAACAAAAAAACAACCGGCATACCGGCGTATAGTTAATTTACTTGATCATCCAAAAACATTGCTGGCTTCTATGCTGATCAGCAATAGTTTTGTTAACATCGGCATCATTTTAATTTCCAATATTTTAATTGATGGCTGGATTGACGTATTGCATTTAGGTTTTTGGCCTGTCTTTTTAATAAAAGCAGGCTCCGTTACTTTTTTATTGCTTTTGTTTGGAGAAGTATTGCCAAAGGTTTGGGCAACCCATCATAAGATTTGGTTTGCGGCTACCGCTTCGCTTATCATTGAAATTTTCAGCAGTATTTTTTATCGTTTCAGCAAACGGATGGTACGTTTCAGTGACCGGGTAGAAAGCAAATTTTCTTCGGAGAATTCATCAACAATGGATCGAAGCCATCTTGATTATGCCATTGATCTATTACCGGAACATGAAGCCACCAGTGAAGAGAAATCGATCTTGAAGGGGATCAGGAAATTTGGGAATACTACTGTAAAACAGGTTATGCGTACGAGGCTTGATGTAAGTGGGATTGACATTACTTTCAGCTTTGCCGATACCATGAAGAAAATTGAAGAATTGCATTATTCCCGTTTACCGGTGTACCGCAATAACCTGGATGAAGTGGTGGGAATGCTGCACACCAAAGATATTCTTCCCTTCATTAATGAACCCGGTGAATTTGACTGGCATACATTATTGCGACAACCCTATTTTGTGCATGTACAAAAACTCATTGAAGATTTGCTTCAGGAATTCCGTAACAGGCATATACACTTTGCCATAGTGGTTGACGAATTTGGCGGCACTTCAGGCATTGTTACCCTGGAGGATGTGATGGAAGAAATTATTGGTGAAATAAAAGATGAATTTGATGATGAAGAAAGCGGCAATAAAAAAATAGATGACCATAATTATATTTTTGAAGGTAAAACCATGATCAATGATGTGTGTAAAGCTATGGAATTACCAACCGATACTTTTGACGGTATACGTGGCGAAAGCGATTCCCTGGCAGGACTGGTTTTGGAAATTGCCGGCGAATTTCCCCAGATAAATGAAGAATTGCAAAACGGCGATTTTACTTTTATCCCTCTGGGAATAAGTAAGAACAGGATTGAAAAAGTTAAGATTACCGTTAAACCTAAAAACCCCCAATAATAAAAAGCACTGGCAGGCTTTAATATCTTCAGAATGAAAAAACAGTTTTTAAAATCCGGGTACCTATTCTTTTTTTACCTTTTTTTTATTGTTTATTCCCTGTTTATTCCGGCCTGTAATTCAACGTATACCTCAAAAAAAAGAGGATACTATAAGATTGTATTCCCTGAAAGAAAATATTTGCCTTTTGATAAGGAGGGATTCCCATATACTTTTGAGTACCCTGCCTATGCACAGGTAGTAAATGACAGTACCTATTTTGACCAGGATCCTCAGAATCCCTACTGGGTGAATATTGACTTCCCTCAATTCAACGCAAGAATATTTCTGAGTTATAAATCCATCGGGGGCAGATCGACCTATAAAGTAAAACAGGCCAACGGCACATATAAAGATTCGGCCGGCACCAATGTATTTGATAATATGGTGAATGATGCATTTAAACTCACCAATAAGAATGAACCGGTTGCTTCTTCCATAAAAGACAGTCTGTTTCATACACAAAATGGTGTTACCGGTGTTTTTTTTCGGGTTGGCGGCAATGCGGCAACAGCTAAACAGTTTTTTATGAGCGATACCACTAACAATTTTTTCAGGGGGGCCTTGTACTTTAATGTTACACCTAATGCTGATTCCCTGAAACCGGTTCAGGATTTTTTACAAAAAGATATTGACCACCTTATCAATACTTTTAAATGGACAAATAAATAAGGATGTTAATAACAGTTTCTGCAACAATTTCATCATATTAAACCTGTGCTTTCACTATTTTTGCCGTCTTATGATTGTAATAGATAATATCCTGATCAGTGATGCTGTAATTAAAGAACAATTTGTTTGCGACCTCTCTAAATGCAAGGGAGCCTGCTGTGTTGATGGCGACGCCGGTGCTCCATTACAAAAGGACGAACTGGATAAAATCAATGCAGTGTATGATACGGTACTGCCTTATTTAAACAAGGAAAGTAAAAAAGAACTGGAGCGGCAGGGCAGGTATGTATATGATAAAGAATACGGCTGGGTAACACCCACCATTAACAGTAAAATTTGTGTTTATGGTATACCCGGTAAAAACGGAATTGTGAAATGTGGAATTGAACAGGCATATATTGATGGAAAGACAGGCCCGATAACGGAAGGGTGGAAAAAACCCATCAGTTGCCATTTGTTTCCCGTAATCATTAAAAACAGTAAACACAGCGATAATGTATATGTGAATTATGAACCCAGGGAAGATAATTGCAAAGCTGCCTGTACATTGGGAAAAAAATTAAAGGTTCCGGTTTATATTTTTTTAAAAGATGCATTGGTTCGGAAATTTGGGCCAAAATTCTTTCAGGCATTGGAAGCCACGGCAAAACATGTAACATCAAAACCTTAAAAGAACTTTAAATATAATTTATGAAAAAACGGTTTTTTACATTATTACTGCCGGTTACGTATTGCCTGTTCTCTGCTTCCTGCTCTGTTAACAAAGCAAAAACAGACAACAGCTTAAAAAAATATTTTGACCAAAACAAAGTAAAAGGCTGTTTTACCATGCTTAATAATGCCGATGGTGAAATAATAGTTTATAATATGGACCTGGATACACAACGCTTTTCACCGGCATCTACGTTTAAAATAATAAATTCATTAGTAGGTTTGCAAACAGGGAAAATTCCGGATGAAAAGATGATCATAAAATGGGACGGAGTTAAAAGACGGGTTGATGCATGGAATAAGGATATGGATATGACAGAAGCATTTAAAGTAAGCAGTGTACCTTATTACCAGGAAGTAGCCAGGCGTATTGGTAGAGATACCCTGCAGCAATGGATTGACAATATAGGTTATGGCAATAAAAATACAGATGGCCCCGTTGATTCATTCTGGCTGAATGGGAAATTGAAAATTTCTCCGGATGAACAATTGGGGCTGGTGAAAAAATTATATTTTGACCAGTTACCATTTCGAAAAAGTGTACAGCAGATGGTAAGGGATCTGATGATGCAGGAAAATAATACAGCTTACAAATTAAGTTATAAAACCGGTTGGGGTTTTGGGGAGGATACGGCCCGGGAGGGAAACAGCTTTGGATGGGTTGTTGGATGGATCGAAGAGAATAAGCATGTATATTTTTTTGTAACCTTTGTAAAAGCGCCGGATACCAATACAGATATCAGCACTGTTCGAATGAATATTACAAAATCAATTCTTAAACAGTACGGTTTTTTTGAAGGGAAAAAATAATGTTTCCTGTTTATAACTTACCGGTACTTTAACAATTCCCTTACCTGCTGATTTACTAATTTGCCATACAGATGTTTCGATTTCAACATACCGGTTATTTTATTGCCCTGGCAGCAATTCCGGTATTGGTACTATTGTATTTTTTTGTACTTACCTGGAAGAAAAAAACAGGCCGGAAGATCGGAGATGAACGATTAGTGAAGGAATTGACCAATAACTTTTCTCCTAAAAGATTTACTTTAAAATTCGTAATAATACTGGCTGCATCTACACTGGGTATATTTGCTTTAGCTAATCTTCGCACGCCACAGGCGGTAGAAAAAGTTAATCGCAATGGTATTGATGTAATGATTGCCCTGGATGTAAGTAAGAGTATGCTGGCACAGGATATAAAACCAAGCCGGTTGGAGAGGGCAAAACAGGCCATTGGGAAGTTAATTGATAACCTGGATAATGACAGGATAGGTATTGTGGTATTTGCCGGCAGGGCCTATTTGCAAATGCCTTTAACCGGAGATCATGGCGCTGCAAAAATGTACTTATCATCTGCTACTACCGAAATTGTACCCACCCAGGGCACGGTAATTTCTGATGCATTGAAAATGTGCAACGCATCATTTAACGTAAAAGAAAAAAAATATAAAGCTGTTGTTTTAATAAGTGATGGCGAAGATCATGATGAAGGGGCCATAAAAATGGCAGAGCAAATGACCAATGCCGGGATAGTTATTAATACCATTGGTATAGGTTCAGCACAGGGATCGGTCATTATTGATGAACTGACCAACGAAGCGAAAAAGGATAATAATGGGAATACCGTAATTACTAAATTAAATGAAGAAGCGTTAAAAAAGATTGCTGAAAAGGGAAACGGTACTTACCGGTTATTTTCCGGTACCGACGATTTTGTGGCCAGTATTAAAAAGCAATTAGGCAGTATGGATCAGCGAACGGTAACAGAAGATTCATTAATCAGTTACCGGAATTATTTTCCTTATTTTTTAATGCTGACGCTCATTTTACTGGTTGTTGAAATTTTCCTGTCAGAAAGAAAAAGGCCGGGCAGTATAGCGTTGAATGTAGCTAAAAGGGGGTTCGTACCGGCTTCATTTTTATTTATCGCCTGTTGCCTTTTACCTGTTGTTTCCCTTGCCCAGGATGAAAAAGCTTTGATAAAAAAAGGAAACGAAGCGTATGAAAAAAAGGATTACGATAAAGCAATAACCAGTTATCAAAAGGCCATTGAAAAAAGCCCGGCTAGTTCAACAGCACCATACAATTTAGGTAATGCCCTGTACAAAAATAAAAAGACGGACAACGCTATTCAGGCCTATGAAAATGCTTTAGCAAATTCAACTTCCGGAGATGATAAGGCAAAGGCTTTTTATAATAAAGGAGTGGTATTACAGAATGATAAAAAATTGCCGGAATGTATTGAAGCGTATAAGAATGCTTTAAAGTTAAATCCACAGGATGATGATGCCCGGCAGAATCTTCAAAAGGCATTGCAGCAACAAAAGCAGGAACAAAAAAAAGAGGATAAAGAGAACAATAAAAAGAAACCGGAAAAAGACCAAAAACAAAAGAATAAAGAGAAACCTAAAGAAGATGTTAAAAACGATAAGTCCAAACCCCAGGCATCCAGACTTACCAGGCAGGATGCGGAGGAAAAACTCAAGGCATTACTGCAGCAGGAAAAAAAACTGCAGGAGAAATTAAGAAAAGTGAATACAGCTGCCTCTGCAAACCCGGAAAAGGATTGGTAAAGTTTCTGCATCTTTACAGCTCAAATACCTGAAAATGAAAATTATAAAACTATTTATTATTTTTTTGTCGCTTTCAGTTCTGTCTGCTTGCGTGGATACTGAAGAATATATCGTTATTAACGCAGATAATAGCGGTACCTATACTTATACAATGGATCTGGGGAAGATGATTGGCATGATAAACCAGATGGGAAGCGAGGATAATAAAGAAGGAAAACCGGATGAAATGGACTCCATCATTAATCTTAAAGACCTGGTTTCTGCTTCAGAAAATCTGACAGCGGCAGAAAAGGAATTATACAAAGATGCCACGGTGAGAATTAAGGTGGACAAAAAAAATGCGGAAATGAAAGTAATTATGTTCTGTCCGTTTAAATCCATTAACCAGTTGCCGGAAATAAAAGACAGCCTTTTTTTGGTCCTGAATAAAATAAAGGCATTTGAAAAAATATCAGGAAAGGAAGAAGATGTTGCTAATTCTGAGAATGAAGATAAAAATTCACAAAAAGCTCTAACACCGGCATCGGGATACTACAAATTTACCGCAGGGCCGGATATGATTGAGAATAGTGTTATTGATCCGCCGGGCATAAAAAACACACTCTCCTCAGATTCAACAATAATGATGATGCAACAGATGATAGGTATGGTGGGTGATCCAAAATATAAAACAACCATTACCAGTTTTAAGGAAATTAAATCCTATACAGGAAATGGAGCCCTGTTCTCCCCGGATAAAAGATCAGTAACTTTTACCACTACGTTTAGCGAAATGCTGGAAAAGCCGGATAAATTATCTTACAAAATAGAATACTAGTGAGATAAATAATTGTTATGTCCTGTGAAAGGGAGATTTAATCGTTAATTTTGCAGCAATCTAATTTACATGCAGCTTTACAGCGAATCACTCATATCATACAAACGCCTTAAAACCCGTGAAGTTAAAATCGGAAACCTGTTTTTGGGCAATGATCATCCCATTCTAGTGCAAACCATGACCACAACCGATACCATGGATACGAAGGCAACAGTTGAGCAATCTATCCGGTGTATTGAAGCCGGGGCCGAACTGGTTCGTATTACAGCCCCATCAAAAAATGAAGCAGAGAATTTACAAAACATTAAAGATGAGTTACGAAAAAGAGGATACGATACACCCCTTGTGGCCGATATACATTTTACACCTAATGCTGCAGAGATTGCTGCAAGGATCGTAGAGAAAGTAAGGATCAACCCAGGTAATTATGTTGACAAAAAAAAATTTGAACAGATTGATTATACCGATGCAGAATATGCAGAAGAAATTGAAAGGATCAGGGAGCGGTTTACGCCGTTGGTCAAAATTTGTAAGGAATATGGAACAGCCATGCGTATCGGAACCAATCACGGAAGTTTGAGTGACCGGATCATGAGCCGCTACGGCGATACCGCAATGGGAATGGTGGAAAGTGCCATGGAATTTTTAAGGATAGCAAGAGCGGAGGAGTATCACAATATTGTGTTGAGTATGAAGAGCAGTAATCCACAGGTGATGGTTCAGGCTTACCGTTTGCTTATCAGTCACATGATGGAAGAATTTGGTGAAGCTTATCCTTTGCATCTGGGTGTAACGGAAGCGGGCGATGGCGAAGATGGAAGAATAAAATCAGCTATTGGCATCGGAACATTATTGGAAGATGGCATTGGAGATACCATCCGTGTTTCATTAACAGAAGATCCGGAACAGGAAATTCCCGTGTGTAAGAACATTGTAAAACGGTATGAGCCTGCACAATTTATAAACACAGGGAATATTGAATTGAGAGACTCTTCAAAGCCTCTCTCTTTTGGAGTGGGGTTTGGGGTGAGGCATCCTTATTCACCTTTTGAATATAACAGAAGAGAAAGTTTTGCAGTAACTAATATTGGCGCTAAGCATGTTCCGGTAGTTGTTGCTGATTTAAGTAAACTGGAAAAAATTACGCCAGATGACTTGCAGAATATTGGCTACACGTACGATGCAGCTACTGATAAATGGAATATAGGTGATGCGGCGGCTGACTATATTTTCTGTAATCAACCTTTAGATTTTGATCTGCCCGGAACTTTAAAAGTTTTACTTTATCATCAATCATGGCTTACAGCGGCTGATAAAGAAAAGTATGTTCTTCTTTTGGATGGCGATCAGTACCTGGATGAAAAACTGGAAAAATCAACACTCCTGAATTTTGTAATGGTTGATTGCTATTCTGAAGGATATCCTGATCAATCCACAGAGAAATTATTTTTAAAATTAAAAGAAGATAAGACGGCGGTCATCTGTTTAAGTTCTACCAACAGAAATGCCATGCAAAGCATACGCAGAATGTTTGTTGAGCTGATGATTAATAATATAAAAAATCCGGCCATCATCATTTGCGACAGTACCGATACAACAACAGATGAAAGCTTGATTCATTATTCAATTGAGGCCGGGGGGTTGTTGCTGGATGGATTTTGTGATGGTGTTTGCTTTGGCCATCATTTCGGGAATAATAAAATTAAACCCCAACCCAAATTATTAAACTCCATTGCATTTGGAATTTTACAGGCAACCCGTACAAGAATTTCCAAAACAGAATATATCAGCTGTCCCAGTTGCGGCCGTACTTTATTTGATCTGCAGGAAACCACGGCAAAGATCCGTGCAGTAACCAATCATTTAAAAGGCGTGAAAATCGCCATCATGGGTTGCATAGTGAATGGCCCTGGCGAAATGGCTGATGCCGATTTTGGATATGTAGGAAGTGGCCCTGGCAAGATCACTTTGTACCGGGGTAAGGAAATAGTGAAACGAAATGTGCCCAGTGAAGTGGCGGTTGATGAATTGATCGGCCTGTTAAAGGAAAGTAATGCATGGGTGGAAACTCCAGTAGTTAGTTGATTGTAAGAAATAGTCAAAATTAGATATGCAAACTGATTTTCTCGTAATAGGCAGCGGTATAGCAGGGTTAACTTATGCCTTAAAAGTTGCAGAAGCATGCCCGGATAAAACAATTACCATTCTTACCAAAACCCAAAGCGACGAAACCAATACCAAATATGCCCAGGGCGGGATTGCAGGGGTAATGGATCCTGACCATGATAGTTTTGAAAAGCATATTGAAGATACTTTGATTGCCGGGGATGGCCTTTGCAATAAACATATTGTGAATATCGTGGTTAAAGAAGGCGTGGAGCGTATTAAAGAGATCATTGACTGGGGGGCAAAGTTTGATAAGGAAACCGATGGGGATTACAAATTGGGGAAAGAAGGCGGTCATAGTGAATTCCGGATACTTCATCATAAAGATGTAACCGGTAAGGAAATGGAAAGGGCTTTGCTGGCAGCTATTGAAAGTCAGAATAACATTAATCTCATCAGTCATTGTTTTGTGCTGGATATTATCACACAACATCACCTCGGTTATCTCATTACCAAATCAACACCCGATATAGAATGTTATGGAGTATATGTTTTAAATCTGGCTACAAATAAGATTGAAAAATTACTTTCTAAAGTAACATTGCTGGCAACGGGTGGCAACGGACAGGTTTACCGGTCCACAACCAATCCGGCCATTGCAACAGGAGATGGTGTGGCCATGGTTTACCGGGCAAAGGGAAGGATCGAGAATATGGAATTCATACAATTTCATCCCACCGCTTTATATGAACCGGGCATTAGGGGCCAGAATTTTTTAATTACTGAAGCGGTACGTGGTGATGGTGGCATTTTGCGTAATCATGCAGGTGAGGCATTTATGGAACGCTATGATAAAAGAAAAGACCTGGCGCCACGTGATATTGTTGCAAGGGCAATTGATAATGAAATGAAAGTAGCCGGTACCGAAAATGTTTTTTTAGACTGCAGGCATTTCAGCAAAGAAAAATTTGTGGAGCATTTTCCTAACATCTATGAAAAATGTTTAAGTATTGGCATTGATATCACAAAAAATATGATCCCCGTTACACCGGCAGCACATTACAGTTGTGGGGGTATTAAAACAGACGAACATGCACGAACATCTATAAAAAACTTATATGCTGCCGGAGAATGTGCCAGTACCGGTTTACATGGGGCCAACCGGCTGGCAAGCAATTCCCTGTTGGAAGCTATGGTTTTTGCACACAGGGCTCATTTGGATTCTGTTACGATCATTAAAGCAGGTGGATCTTCCATATTCGGCGGAGAATCAGTTGGTGATTGGAAGGCCGATGGAACCAATGTGCCCAAAGAAATGATTCTGATTACCCAAAGTGTAAAAGAATTAAAATTGCTGATGAGTGATTATGTGGGTATCGTACGTAACAACGAGCGGTTGCACAGGGCCATGAAACGGCTCGACCTGTTGTTTACAGAAACTGAAGCGTTGTATCAAAAAACCATAGTATCGCCACAACTTTGTGAGCTGAGGAATATGATAACGGTTGCCTATTTAATTGTAAAGAGCGCTGAGTTCAGACAGGAAAGCCGGGGATTGCATTTCAATACAGACTACCCTTTAAAATCAGAAAGGGTACAAAATATTGTTTTATAATATTATGTAACCGGCACCGGTAATTTATTTTATCGTCTTTTTTTGAGCGGTTTTTTAGCCGCGTGGAGTTGTATGGGATATTTCATCCTGATTTTTTCGTAACTCTTGTACAGCGTACCTTTGCCTGCCTGCCGGAAGGCAGGTGCAACCATAAATAACTCATCAATTCAATAGCATGTATTATATCATTTACGGATTTTTATATCTTCTTTCTATACTTCCTTTCCCGGTTATTTATTTACTCAGCGACTTTATTTATTTTCTGATGTATTATGTATTTGGCTACCGGAAGGAAACAGTTATGGCAAACCTTCAGACAGCCTTTCCTGAAAAATCTGATGCGGAGCTTAAAAAAATTGCAAAACAGGTTTTTCATAATCTTACCGATACTTTTATCGAGATCATTAAAATGATTTCTATGAGCGATAAGACTTTTGAAAAAAGATGTCAGGGTGATTTTACTATAGTTGATGAACTGGTAAAAAAAGGAAAGAACATACAGCTTCATGCCGGGCACCAGTTTAATTGGGAGTACGGCAGCTTGTTAATGTCAAAAGCCATAAAAACAATTCCAAGCTATGCCATTTACATGCCCATCGAAAATAAAGCGATGGAAAAATTATTTTTAAAAATAAGAGAAAAGTATGGCACTATATTTATCAATGCGGCTGAGTTTAAAGAAAAAAGGGATGAGATATTCAGTGAACGGTTCGTATTTTTTTTGGCCGCTGATCAAAATCCGGGCAATCCGGGTGCAGCTTATTGGCAAAATTATTTCAGTAAGCCGGCACCATTTATTACCGGCCCCGAAGTAGGAGGAATTAAAAATGAAACCGCGATCGTTTTTGTACGTTCAAGAATAATTAAAAGAGGGCATTATGTTTTAGAATGTACGTTGTGTTCCGAAAATGCTGCTTCAACAAAAACCGGCGATATCACCGGGGCATTCCGTGATTTTTTAGAAAAAATTATACGGGAAGAACCGGGTAATTATTTATGGACTCACCGCCGCTGGAAGTGGGATTACAAAACAGAATATAAAAATAACTGGATCGATAAAAGATCAGGCCCACCGGTGTAAGTGTTTTCACAAATAGCAATACCCTTATTAATTGAGTAAACTGACCGCTTTTTCTGTTATAATGTTTTTTTGTTCTTTAATTTTCCCCCAGCCACCCAGAACATTCCTAAGGTTATGAATACCCTCAAGCTTCAAAAGGGAGGATGCAATTACACTCCTGTACCCACCCGCACAATGAACATATAAATTCTGATTCTCTTCAAAATGTGCAAGATTAACCAGGTCATTCATTTCATTCAGTGGAAGGTTTTGGGCATTTTTAATATGCCCGTCAGCAAATTCAGTTTCTCTTCTAACATCAACCACCACTAAATTCGGATCATGAGGTATATCCATGGCCAGTTCATCGGCTTCTACGTCTATAATTATGTCAACAGTTTCTCCTGCAGATTGCCAGGCTTCAAATCCTCCTTTCAGATAACCATACATTTTATCAAATCCAACCCTTGATAAACGGATAACTGATTCCTCTTCTTTTCCCGGTTCAGTTATCAGTATCATAGGTTTATCAAATGGCAAAAGGCTGCCTGCCCATTCTGCAAAGCGGCCTTCCAAACCGATAAAAATACTGCCGGGTATAAATCCTTTTGTAAATACAGTGGCATGCCGGGTGTCCAGCACCAATGTATCTTCTTTTTGCAGCTTTTTGAGATCATCAATGGATAGGGGAGTTAACCCTTTTTGCTTTATGACTTCTAAACCTTCATATCCCTGCATATTTATTTGCGCATTGATGGCAAAGTATTTAGGGGCAATGGCTAATCCATCTGTGACAGCAGCAATAAATTCTTCTTTTGTCTGAGGTTGAAGGGCGTAATTACTTTTCTTTTGCTCGCCAATGGTACTGAAGGTCTCGGGCCCCATATTTTTTCCGCAACTGCTGCCGGCCCCGTGTGCAGGATAAACCAATACATAATCTGCCAGCGGAAGAATTTTATTTTGAATCGTATCGTACATGATGCCTGCCAGTTCAGCGCTGCTCATATTGCCGCTGCTAAGGTCAGGGCGTCCAACATCGCCAACGAATAATGTATCGCCGGTGAAGATCGCAAATGCTTTTTCATTTTCATCTCTCAACAAATAACAACTGCTTTCTAATGTGTGTCCCGGAGTATGTAATACCTGTATACTGATTTTACCGAGTTTAAAGATCTCATAGTCTTTACTGTTGTAAATTTCGTAATTAGTTTTGGCCCCGGGTCCGTAAATAATGGGAGCACCCGTTTGATGGCTTAAATCTAAATGGCCACTTACAAAGTCTGCATGAAAATGTGTTTCAAAGATATATTTGATACCTGCATTTCTTTCCCTGGCCAGATTAATATAATCGTCCGTATCTCTCAGTGGGTCGATTATGGCAATTTCGCCTTCACTCTCTATAAAATAAGCTGCCTCGCTTAAACAGCCGGTGTATAATTGCTTAATGAACATTATAGTAAAATTTAGTGGGTGCAAGTTAAAAATAAAAAAGCGTTCCGGCAATTGCCGGAACGCTTTCAAAATAGGTTTTAGGAAAAGGTTAACCAACCAGGTCTTTTACAAACTGGCTTATTTCATCTATACGTTTGTAATTAATAGTATAGAAAATAAATTTTCCGTCACGTTCAGTATTTACAATGCCTGCTTTACGTAAAATAGCAAGATGTTGTGATGCTACTGATTGTTCCAATCGTAACCGGACATAAATTTCTGTAACCGTGATCTTATTTTCTTCTTCAATTAATTTAAGTAGTTGCTGCCGCAGCTTGTGATTTAAAGCCCGTAATACCAATGCTGCTTTTTTAAGGGCATGGTAATCTACGTTAATGGAAGAATTTGTTGAGGTTTTTGCAGGTGATAATGCATCCTGCTCTCTTGTCTGAGATACAACAGTCATAAGGATAAAATTTTAAATATGCTTGAACAATTTTTGAACATAACAAATATACTAATAATTGATTATACAACTTCTATATATTCTTATATGTATAACGTTATTTATACATTATTATTTTACTTTTTGATAACTGTTTGAAATTCTTTAAGATAGAGGGGTTCACTGTATGCCAGGTTCGTAAAATGATTTTGTAAAAACAGCTTATAAGTGCAATCGCTCATGGCTTCAGGCAATATTGACACATTTTCAAATAATGCATTTGAATGTTTACAGATCAATTTCCATTTTGATGACCCACTACCGAAAAAAAGGATTTCATTATCTGATAGTTCTTTTGCAAATGAAAATTCATCAAGTATTACTGCCGACGGCACCTTAAATATGGTAAGTTGCCTGTTAAATATAGCGGTAAATACTTCCATTCGTCTGGCATCAATCATCGGGCAATATAAAACAGATGTAGGGGTATCAGGGAAAAGAAGAAGGGCCGAAATGGTTAAAACGTCCAGTGTGCTTATTGTGATCATGGGCTTTTTCAAAGCATAGCATAAACCCTTGGCACTTGCCATGCCCACCCTTAAGCCGGTATATGAACCGGGCCCTGCAGTAACGGCAACGGCATCAATGCCTGATAATTTTGTACCGGTAATTTTTGTCAATTCCAGAATAGCAGATTGTAAAAAAGAGGCATGTTCTTTTTGTGATTCATTCGTAAGCTTATATAAAAGCAAACCATCGTTTGCTAAGCTCACCTGTGCTTTTTCAGAAGCGGTATCTATATTTAAAATATAACTCATTAATGATTTGCCTTTACTTCTGTAATTAATAATTCAGCCGGTTGATAACGTCGGTCGGTCAGGTTTAACTTGAACAGCAGGTCTAAAATATTCTTTGTACCAATCAGACTGGCCCACTCAAAGGGACCGTAAGGATAATTAGTACCAAGCTTCATAGCTGTATCGATTTCATTTTTACTGCTTACCTGGTCACTTACCGTAAAATAAGCTTCGTTAATGATCATAGCAATTATTCTTGGGGCAATAAATCCAGGTTCATCTCTTACATGATTAATTTTTATATCCAGTTTTTTGAAGAGGGAATTAATATTTTCATTAACTGCTCCTGCTATTTCCCAGGCAACCCTTTGCAAAAATCCGGCCCATCCATTTATTCGTAAAACATTATCCGGGGCATTTAAATCAGCCAGGGTTTGTATTACAGAGTTAATAAAAACCGGTTTGCCTAATGATGCAAATTCGGGTAATATTAAACTGTCTTTTAAATTAAAAAAAGCATCTGCGGTATTAATTGTTGTAAACTCTTTACAGTTAATAACCCGATGCCATATAGTTTTAGGCCAGGCATTTGTCAGTTCATTCCATTGTTTATCAGTTGCCACTACAATAATTTTCATATCTGTTTTTTTACAAAAATAGGTGGTTGAGAAAAGATATATTTGCAAATCTTTAAATAAACTTTTATTATGAAAAAAATAATCAATACAGCCAATGCACCGGCACCAATTGGCCCCTATAGCCAGGCTGTATTAAGCGGCGATATGCTGTTCATTTCAGGTCAGATCGCATTAATACCCGGTACTTCTGATCTGGCAAATGCGGAAATTGCTGCCGAAACGGACCAGGTAATGAAAAATCTTAAAGCCATACTTACAGAAGCATCAATGGACTTTAAGAATGTGGTTAAAACCACAATATTTTTAAGCAATATGAGTTTATTTGGAGAAGTAAATGAAATTTATGGCAGCTATTTTGCATCAGATTTCCCGGCAAGGGAGACCGTTGCAGTAAAGGGGCTACCTAAAAATGTTAATGTTGAAATCAGTATGATTGCTTCAAGATGAATAATGATAAAATAGTGATCATTACGGCAAAAGTTCATGATGCATTAAGGGAAGTTTTGCAGAAAAAAGGATATACAGTTCTGTATCTTCCGCAGGTAACGTATGATGAATTACTCCTGCTTATAGACCAGGCAGAAGGGATCATTGTTACTACCAGGATAACTATAGATAAGGCTATTTTAAATAAAGCAGTACGCTTAAAATGGATTGGAAGGATGGGCAGCGGAATGGAATTGATTGATGTGGCTTATGCCACAACGAAGGGGGTAAGATGTGTCAGCAGCCCCGAAGGGAACCGGGATTCTGTGGCCGAACATGCATTGGGCATGCTGCTGAATTTATCACATAAGATCAGCAGCAGTTTTGATGAAATACGAAATGGAAAATGGATTCGTGAAGAAAACCGGGGTACTGAATTAAGTGGTAAAACTATTGGAATAATAGGTTTTGGAAATACTGGCAGCCGTTTTGCTAAACTACTTTCATCTTTTAACGTGGTTGTTTTAGCTTATGATAAATACCAATATGGATTTGGCCATACTTATATTAAAGAAGCCAGCCTGGAACAGATTTGCCGGTATGCAGATGTGATCAGTTTTCACCTTCCCCATACCAGTGAAACAAAATACATGGCCAATGAAGCGTTTTTCAATGCACTGCTGCAAAAGCCATTTATCCTGAATACATCCAGGGGTTCCGTAGTAGAAACAACCGCTTTAATAAGTGCTTTGCAACAAAATATTATTGCCGGGGCAGCGTTAGATGTATTGGAAAATGAGAAACCGGATAGCTTTTCGGCACAGGAAAAAGCGGAAATGAATTTCCTGGTCAGACATCCAAATGTTATACTTACACCACATATTGCAGGTTATTCTGTAGAAGCTTTTTATAAAATGAGTAAGGTAATCATTGAAAAGCTCGAAATATAAAAATTTTACTACTTTTGTAATATATGCAACGCCTTAGGCTATCTGAGGCGTTGTATTTTTTTGTTTGCTTAAATTGAATTTTATGAATGCGACAAATTATGTGACTGAGGAAACTTTTGAACGGCTAAAGGTGGAGTTACAGCATATGAAAGGCATAGAACGGCCGGCTGCCAGCCATGCAATTGCCGAAGCGCGGGAAAAAGGTGATCTTAAAGAAAATGCAGAATATGATGCTGCCAAAGAAGCACAGGGCATGCTGGAAGCTAAAATAAAGTACCTGGAAGGGGTTATAGCAAATGCACGTATTCTGGATGAAAACAATATTGATACCAGTAAGGTATCCATTCTTACCCGGGTAACATTAACCAACCTGGGGACAAAAAAGAAAGTTACCTATAAAATTGTATCAGAAAATGAAGCCGATCTGAAGCTGGGAAAGATTTCAGTTACGTCTCCAATCGGGCATAGCCTTTTAGGAAAAGTAATAGGTGATATAGTGGATGTTCAGGTACCGGCAGGCGTACTTAAATTTCAGGTAGATAATATTGAACTGTAATTTAAACTAAGCTATTTTAACCCATCTGCCGGCTGGCAGATGGGTTTTTTTGTTCCTTATCTTTGTCAAAATTTCAGGCCATGACCATTTTTTCTAAAATCATTACCGGAGAGATACCCTCCTATACCATTGCAGAAAGTGATAAGTTTATTGCATTTTTAGATATTGAGCCACTGGTAAAAGGGCATGTTTTAGTGGTACCTAAAATTGAAGTAAATAAAATATTTGATGTACCTGATGATTACCTGGCAGAGATGCTGGTTTTTGCAAAGCCCGTTGCACATGCCATTGAAAAGGCATTTAACTGCAAAAGATGCGGTATCAGCGTAATTGGTTTGGAAGTGCCGCATGCGCATATGCATTTAATACCCATCAACTCGGCCAGTGATTTAAATTTTACAAGGCCAAAGCTAACCTGTACACGGGATGAACTAAAGTCCATTCAGGAAAAGATTTTGGCCTGCTTTAAATAGTATCATTTTACCTGTAACCGGAACCCAACCCCATGAATGGTTTCCAGTAGAATGTTGGGGTCGGCCTTAAAATGTTTACGCAGCTTGGTGATGAATACATCCATGCTTCTGCCTAAAAAATAATCATCTTTGCCCCATACGTTCAGTAAAACTTCTTCTCTTTTTAAAACTTTATTTTCATGTTGTGCAAAAAACCGAAGCAGGTCAGATTCTTTTTGTGTGAGGGTAACAGTATCAGTACCGGAGTAAATTTTTAATTCGTTAAAAACAAATTTTAATTTACCCAGCTGGTACACTTCCACCACATCGGACTGCAACTTTTTAGTACGCCTTAAAAAAACTTCCATCCGCAGGATCAATTCTTCTACACTAAATGGTTTGGTTATATAATCATCTGCTCCAGTTTGAAAGCCTTTCCGTTTATCCTCCTGCATACTTTTTGCCGTTAAAAAAATAATGGGCACCACATCCGTAAGCTGCCTGATTTTTTTTGCCAGGGAAAACCCATCTCTCACCGGCATATTAATATCCAATAAACAAATATCAAATTCTTTTTTTTGAAATTGCTGCCAGGCAACTTCGCCATCGGGACAATGAGTTACTTCAAAACCCAGATCCTGAAGGGTATCTTTAATTACAAAACCTAATGAAAGGTCATCTTCGGCCAGCAATACTTTCCCTTTTGACATAAAAACAGTTTTAATTTCGGGGTAATCTTATGGTAAAAATGCTTCCTTTTCCAGGCTCACTTTCTACTTCAATTTTTCCGTTGTGTGTATCAATGACTTTTTTTACAAAATTCAGACCCAAACCAAACCCTTTGTGGGTATGCAGTTCACCATCAGTTATCCGGTAAAAGCGGTCAAATATTTTCTTTTGATGTTCTTTTCCAATGCCAATCCCATTATCTTTTACAGCTATGCAAAAATCATTCCCTTCCATAGTGGTGGTTATATTTATTTCCGGGGAGGCAGAATATTTGATGGCATTTTCTATCAGGTTAATAAAGCTGATTCTTAAATAGGCCTTATCTGCCTGAATAAAACCCGTTGGTAAAGTAAAGTTCGTTTTAAGTGTTGCCTTTTTTTGTTCAATCAAAGGTTGCAGATCATTAATGGCTTCCTGTATTAATACATTGGCATCAAAATTTTCTTTTTCCAGTGGCAGGCTGCTGCGGTCGGTATAAGCAATTTCCAAAAGCCGTTGTACCTGTGCCTGCAGGTGTGATGTCTGCTGGTTTATGATACCGGCATAATTCTTCAGTTTGTCCGGTTTGTCAATAATATTATTCTGTTGCAGAACTTCTGCTGCAATTTTAATAACGGCAAGCGGTGTTTTGAATTCATGTGTAAAATTATTTACAAAGTCTTTTTGTGTTTCATTAAAGAATTTTTGGCGGTACAGGTAAAAAATACTGGCGCCAAAACCAATCAGTACCAGCAGCAATAATCCGCTGGAGGCGATCCAGAACATCATTTGTTTGAGAATATACTGTCCGCGGTGAGGGAAAAATAAAATAATATATGAATAATCTTTTTTAAAAACAGGCAGCTTTGTTTCTTTTATCCCTGAAGAGTAGGCATCCGGAAGGTCTATATACTGCTCTTCTATATATTTATTTTGTTCTGCACTGTAGATGCCGGCCTTACAATCCGTATATACGTCAAAGTCTGTAAATTCGGCTTTTAAATTTAACCAAAGGCTGTCGAGGTTAGGGCTGCAATCAATCTTAAATATATATATATCCGGATTGGGATTATCTATTTTTTTTTGCACATTATCAGATGCATCATTAACCAGTTCCATATCTGTATATAAACCACGAATGCTTTTTGAAACATTGATATTAAACTGCTTCTCTTCGTACAAATACACTTTTTGCAGCCATATCAACTGTATGGCAATGATGATGGTGATCAAAAGGGTACTGGTTAAAATGACCAACCTTAATGTTTTCGACCGTATTACCATTTGACGTAAAGGGTTACAAGTATGTTATGAAATAAAAAAATTACCGTGTTAACTTTTGTTAAACACCCGTTAACCAAAACGTATTAATTTTCAGTATCTTATTTTTTAATTTTCCCGGGATTCTTTAATATAAAATCTTTCCAGCTGTTATCGTTGTTCGTTTTCCCGGAAAAACCTGCATTTTGCTGAAAATGATGACATACTGCTACTGCCAGCGCATCGGTAGCATCATGGTATTTTGGTTCTTCAGTAAAGGATAAAATCTGCTGCAGCATTTTCATTACCTGCTTTTTATCCGCATTGCCATTACCGGTTATAGATTGCTTTACTTTTTTGGGAGCGTATTCTGTCACTTCAAGTCCATGCCGCATGGCTGCAGCTATGGCAACGCCCTGTGCCCTGCCCAGTTTCAGCATACTTTGTACATTTTTACCAAAAAAAGGGGCTTCAATGGCAAAAGTATCCGGTTGATATTTAGTGATCAGGCCGCTGACCGTATTAAAAATGAGTTGTAATTTTTTATAGCCGTCTTTTATTTTTCCGGGTTGTAATACACCCATTTCCAGCAGCGAAATTTTATTTCCTTCCACTTTTACCAATCCATATCCCATGATGACAGTACCCGGGTCAATACCTAAAATAATACCAGTTTTTTTTTGCAAAGCCGTTATAATTTTTTCTACCTTAATATTTGAAGTAACATTGTGTATTGAACAAAAGTATCAAAATATTCCTCAAATGGTTTGTAGGACCGTTGCTGGCCACCTGGTTATTTTATTCTTTATATCGCCAGGTTAAAGGCCAGCCTGATATGGAAGCCTCCATAGCGCTTATAAGAACGATGCCTTTTGGCGAAGCTGCATGGAAGTTCTGGCTGGTTATCATCCTGGTATTTTTAAACTGGGGCATGGAGGCCAGGAAATGGCAATTATTGATGAGCGCTGTTCAACCTATGTCATTTATCAGGGCTTTTAAATCTGTTTTATGCGGGGTCACATTTTCGTTAAATACGCCCAACCGCATGGGTGAATATGGCGGAAGGATTCTTTTTGTAAATGAAGGTAACCGGATAAAAGCGATCTCCGTTTCTATTGCCGGAGGCATGGCGCAATTGATAATAACCATGATAATGGGGTGCCTTGGATTAACTCACCTGCTTTTCACTTCAGATGCACCAGGTATGTTAATGGGTATTTCCGTTTTTTGGTTGAGGATATTTTTATACGGGAGTGTTTTTGGAACTATAGTTTTTATATTTTTCTTTTTCCGGTTGAGTTGGTTAACCCGGTTGATTGAAAAATTGCCTTATGTTAACCGGTTTTCTAAATACATTAACGTATTGGAAACATTTGATGCGAAAGTTTTGTTAAGGTTACTGTCAATATCCCTTTTCAGGTACCTTATTTTCGTTTTACAATACATCTTTATGCTACAGTTATTGCAGGTGGAAAATAATTTGTGGTCGGGTTTTTGGTTAATAACTCTAATGTTCTGGATAATGGCCATCATTCCGACATTGGCGATTGCCGACCTGGGAATAAGGGGCACTGTTGCCAAAACATTATTTTCTTACAGTACTAATACCATCGGCATATTAACGGTAACATTTGGAATTTGGTTTTTAAACCTTTTTATACCTGCCCTTATTGGGAGTTTATTAATTTTGGGAATTAAAATAAAGAAAAATGATCAGATACTTTAAAATATTTATTTTGGTTATAGGTTTTTGCAGTTTGAGTTTTACCTCAACATTTGATGATACCTGTAATATTAGAAATATTGCATTTAAAGCTGATGAAGAAGTGAGGATGAAAGTTTTTTACAGCACATTGGGCATGTATATAGGTGCAGGCGAAGCTGTTTTTACTTCTACGCTGGATCGGATTAACGGCAAACCGGTTTATCATTTAGTAGGTACAGGTACTACCTATTCTGCTTTTGATGGGTTTTTTAAAGTACGGGACAGGTATGAAAGTTTTGTAGATACAACAACACTATTACCATATAAATTTGTACGCAATGTGGATGAAGGAGGGTATAAAAAATACGACTTTGTAACGTTTAATCAAACAGCAAACAAAGCGGTTAGTACGAATGGGGTTTATGATGTACCCAAATGTATTCAGGATGTGGTGAGTATGGTTTATTATGCACGTAATATCAATTTCGATAAATATAAAAAGGATGATAAAATTCTTTTTGATATGTTTTTAGACGATGAAGTTTTTCATATGTATATCCGGTATATGGGCAAAGAAAAAATTAAAACCCGTTACGGAAGATTTAATGCTATAAAAATAAGGCCGCTTTTAATTAAAGGAACCATTTTTGAAGGTGGCGAAAAAATGACCGCCTGGCTGAGCGATGATCCCAATCATTTATTGTTAAGAGTAGAAAGTCCGATCGCTGTAGGTAGTATTAAGGTGGATATGATGTCTTATAAAAATCTGCGCTACCCTTTAACTTCATTCACCGGGTTAAGGTGACCTTATAATTCACTCAGTTTAAATAGTTCATGCTGCCGTATTCCTTTTTCTGTTTGCTTAAGTGTGCAACATTCAATCAGCGGGTCATGTTCAAAAAATAATACATAATCGTTTTGCAGAGCTTCAGAAAGGAATGATCTTTTTTCGTTCAGCGTAGTTAACGGAAACATATCATACGCCATAACATAAGGTAATGGAATATGTGCGGCGGAAGGTAAAAGATCAGCCATAAATACAATCGTCTTCCCGTTATAATTTATTGCAGGCAGCATCATGCTGTCGGTATGACCTGATACGGAGTAAAAAGCAAGGCCGGAGATCAGGTGAGAATCGTGCGTGGTGAGTGATGAGCCAGAGTCAATATGTAAGCCCGGTGAATGCCGTTTCATTTCAAAAAACTTCAATTGCCCGCTTTCCTTTATGGGTAAAATATTTTCTTTTAAAAAACTTGCTTTCTCCCTGTCATTTGGTTCTGTTGCCCATTTCCAGTGCTGTTCATTACTCCAGTAAACGGCATTTTTAAATGCCGGGACTAATTTATCTCCTTCTCTCATTATACTTCCGCCACAATGATCAAAATGCAGATGGGTTAAAAAAACATCGGTAATATCATCTTTGTTATAGCCATGTTTAGCCAGTGACTTATCCAGCGTATCATCTCCGTGTAAATAATAATGACCAAAAAACCGGGCATCCTGTTTATCTCCCATGCCATTATCAACTAAAATCAGTTTCCCGTTATCTTCTATCAGCAAACAACGTAATGCCCAGCTGCACATATTATTTTCATCGGCAGGGTTAAGTTTGTTCCAGATGCTTTTGGGTACAACACCAAACATGGCGCCGCCATCTAATTTAAAATACCCGGTGTTGATGGTATATAATTTCATTTTGCTTCGGCCTGTTGTTTTTTTAATGCCAGAAAAAGAATGACCAGCCCTGCTATAAAGAATGCAGCCAACGCAAGTACTGATACTCTTTGCGAACCCGTAAGTTCAGTGATATAGCCGAAACTGAGCATGCCTATTACAACGGCAATTTTTTCGGTAACGTCATAAAAACTGAAAAAGGAAGCCGTGTCTTTAGTTTCGGGCATCAGTTTACTGTAGGTACTTCTGCTTAATGATTGAATGCCTCCCATAACAAAACCAACACAGGCGCCTAAAATATAAAACTGTACAATAGCATGTTTTGGAACAAAATAAGCGGAAATACAGAGCAGTATCCAGAAAAAAATTACGATCATTAAAGCTTTAAAATTACCAATACGCCCCGATAATTTACTGATAAAATAGGCTCCCGGAATGGCTACAAGCTGTATCAGCAATATGGCTATGATAAGATTTTGAACGGGTATTTCCAGCTCACTTTTTCCATACAGTGTGGCCGCCAGCATAACCGTTTGTACCCCCATATTATAAAAGAAAAAAGCACCCAGGTATCGTTTAATAACAGGCATCTGTTTTAACTGCTTCCATACCTTTCTTAATTCTTTGTAGCCATTTGTAATTATATTGTTCGGCGAAGCGGTATTGCCTGCTGCTATTGGTTTTGGTAAACGGGATAAAGAAAAATATCCAAAACACAACCACCAGATACCTACCAGTAAAAATGAGATCCTCGAACCTTCTCCCTGTGTAATCCCAAACCAATCATTCTTCATTACAAACACAAAACAAATGATCTGTAAGATCACACTGCCTACATAACCAAATGCAAAACCACGTGCACTAACCCTGTCCCTGTCTTCCGGTGCGGCTATTTCCGGCAAAAAGGAATTACTAAAAACATAACTGCTCCAAAAGCAAATACAGGCAATGATCATGCATAGGATACCAACCCATAAGGTACTACTGTCTCTGAAAAAATAAAGGAAAGCACAGGCAATACTTCCAATGGTAAAAAAGAAAGCCATAAAACTTTTTTTATTACCCCTGTAATCGGCAATAGAAGTAAGTAACGGTAAAATAAGGGCCACTATGAGCAGAGCAAATGCCAGGGTATAATTGTATAAAGAAGTGTTTACAAATTCCCTGCCCAAAAACCTAACATAAGAAACCTCATTTTGTGTACGTTCTGCAGTCATTGATTCATAATATGCCGGAAAAATAGTGGAAGTGATCACCAGGTTATAAACACTGTTGGCCCAGTCGAACATGGCCCAGCCATTGATCACTTTTTTGGATGCCGTTTGCATGGTTATTATAAATAAACAATGAAAATACTGAATATCGATGTATTAGCTGAAAAAATCAACGATGCATGATCTGTAGGGGTTTTACCTGGCCTTAGTAAGATCAATACAAGGCCTTACTCGGAGGAACCTGATATTGGTTTTGCAAATCCCAGGTTTTTAAAAGGCTCCAGGTGATTATTGGTAAGATGAATGGTTACGGGCGCTTTGTCAAAAACCTTTTCTGAAATAAAGGCACCAAACAATAAAAAATTATTTTCAGCCCCTTTATCTATTTTAGCTGCATCCACCACAAAATTCAGGTTAAACGTGTCTTTATTTTTGGTGATCTGTACCGTGGATTCAATACTATCCTGAAAATATTCCTGTTCTTTAAGATAGGTGGCTAATTTTTTTGCAATGTCTTCATTAAGCCCCTCACCCTTATAATACACATTGTGTTTCTTATCTAATTTATACTCTTTGCCATATTGCTGGCATCCGGTAAATACTGTTGCAACTATGGCAACAGGCAGGAAAAGGTTGAATAATTTCATAGCCATAGTAGTTTTAAGAATGTATAGGTAATCAAAAAAACGGTATAAATGAAATCAGGGCCGGGAATTTTTAAGATCTGATATAACCCGTATATATCAAAATGAGTAATAAGATACCTGCTATGATCCTGTAATAGCCCCAAACTTTAAACCCATGCTTTTTTAAAAAGCCGATAAAGAATTTAATGGCCAGTAAGGCAACAATAAAAGCAACCGCATTCCCAATGGCTAATTGTTTTATTTCATTGGATGAAAAACCACCATATTCTTTGTAATACTTTAATAATTTATAGCCGGTGGCAGCCAGCATGGTTGGTACCGCTAGGAAGAAAGAGAATTCGGCAGCTGCATTACGGGTTAATTTCTGCTGCATACCGCCAATGATAGAAGCGGCACTTCTGCTCACACCCGGTATCATGGCTAAACATTGCCATACACCAATCATGATGGCCCTGGGAAAAGAGATATCCTCTTCTTTATCTATTTCATGTTTTTGAAAAACGTTGTCAATAAAGATCAGGATTATTCCACCGGCTAACATGGTAACAGCAACCGTGGTGGAGCTTTCCATCAGGGCATCAATTTTATCTGAAAATAAAAACCCCAAAACCAATGCGGGCAGTACAGCTGCTGCAAGCTTTGCATAGAACTGCCAGTTTTTAAAATCAATGAATTTTTTCCGGTATAAGACCACCACCGCTAAAATGGCCCCCAGTTGTATAGCTACCGTAAATACTTTACTGAAATCATTTTCAGACAGGTTCAGTATTTTTTCTGTGATGATCATATGCCCGGTAGAGGAAATGGGAAGGAATTCGGTGAGCCCTTCTACAATGGCAATAATGATGCTTTGTAAAGTATCCATATTCAATTTGGTAATTTGATTATTTGGAAATGAAAAACCGATTTGCAAATCTGAATTTAATCTTCAAATTTCCAAATCGGTAAATTTCCAAATTATTTATTTTAATTTTTTTTCGACTTTTTCATAATAGCAAAGATCTCTATCACAAAACCAGCAATAATTAATATGGGGGCAATGGTAATACGGGTAGTGCTATACACATCACTGTCATTAAAAACATTGGGGTCGCTGCTTTTACCACCAGCCATTAAAAAGAAACCCAATGCCAGCACGGCTAAACCGATAAGCATCCACATATAATTTTCTTTTCCAAATAAGGGGCTGGAAGCACCCGGAACCGGCATTTGTTTTTTTTCTTTACTCATTAGTATATCGTTGAACCTGCAAATTAATATAAATCATCCAATTTCATCCGCAGGTATTTTATTACAGAACGGTGGGTGCTTATAAGTGTAATGCTGATGCCCAAAATAATGATCAGCAAAAATAACAGGATCATGCTTTTTGTATCATGCAATACTTTAAAGCTTGGGGCAAAAGATTCAATCATCAGTACTGTAAGCCAGATAGCCCCAATGGCGATGAGAGAAGCTATCAGTCCGTTTATTATTGCCCTTATATTTATGGGCCTGGCAATAAACCAGCGGGTTGCTCCAACCATTTGCATGGTTTTAATTAAAAAACGGTTACTGTACATAGCCAAACGGATGGTATTGTCAATGGAAAATACAACCAGGATGATTAATATAATGGCGGCGATTAAAAAAATATAAGCGGCTGTTTTTACAAATTTACTTACCTGCGTTATGGTTTCTGTCGGGAATTGAAACTCTTTGATAAGTCCCGGATAGCGGTTTAAAAGATCAATAGATAATGCATCCAGACTGTCTTTTTGAACATAATCCGCCTTTATATAAAAATCAATACTTTCCGGTAATGGGTTTTCATCCAGGAATTTTTTCCAGGTCGTATCATTGTCCTTGTTCCATTTTTCAATGGCCATCTGTTTGGTAACATATTCTACCCCTTTTGCATAAGGAATAGCGGTAATATAGTTTTTAAGGCTGTCAATATTTTTTTTTGGTGCATTGGGATTCAGCCAGGCATGCACCTGAATATTTTCTTTTACAAAATCACCGGTTTTGCGGAGATTTAAAAAGAACCAGCCAACAATACCAAATAAAAACAGTACCAATGATACACCTATGATGGCATAGGCATAGGTTGGCTTACCCCTTTTACTGCTTGCTTTTCCAAATTGGGCCATATATTAATATTCTTTGTGGGTTAGTATTTCTCTGTGTTTTCAGGAGTGGCAAAAATAAAGGTTTTTACCTGCTTTGTCTTACTTTTGCTGTCTTCAAAACGATTGCCTGCAAAATATATTTTCATAAGCGGCAGATAAGGTGATTTATGACAGGTAAAATAACTTTTCTTTCACAAATATTTTTGCTGAACAGAATTGATAAAGTATCCGGAATAACCGGGATGAGTCTAATGAATCTGTTTAATATTCAATGCAGGGCACATTAAAAAAGGGAGTAGTTGATGGAATACGATTTTAGGAAAATTGAGCCACAGTGGCAAAAGAAATGGAAAGATTCTAAAGCTTACCAGGTAAGTAATGATTCTGTAAAGCCAAAGTATTATGTATTGGATATGTTTCCTTATCCGAGTGGTGCAGGACTGCATGTAGGGCATCCTTTAGGCTATATTGCCAGTGATATTTACAGCCGTTATAAAAGATTAAAAGGCTTTAATGTTTTACACCCGATGGGGTTCGACAGTTTTGGTTTGCCGGCTGAGCAATATGCTTTGGAAACCGGGCAGCACCCGGCAGAAACAACAAAAAAAAATATTGCAACATTTAAAAGCCAGCTTGATAAAATTGGATTTTGTTACGATTGGGATAGAGAGGTACAAACCAGTGACCCCAATTATTATAAATGGACGCAATGGATATTTTTGCAACTCTTCAACAGTTATTTCTGCAACACTCAAAAAAAAGCCTTACCCATTTCCTTACTTATTAACAAGTATGAAACCCGGGGGGCAATGCCTAAAACCGGGGAACCCATACCGGGAAAACATTTTACTGCAGCACAATGGAATGCTTTTTCAAAAAAAGAACAGGAAGAAGTATTGATGAACCGCAGGTTGACATTCAGCAAGTATGGCGAAGTGAACTGGTGTGAAGCCTTAGGAACTGTTTTGGCTAATGATGAAATAGTGAATGGCATCAGCGAACGTGGAGGCCACCCGGTTGAGAAAAAGAAAATGCGGCAGTGGTATTTGAGGATTACAGACTATGCAGACAGGCTTTTGGATGGATTGGATAAAGTAGCGTTCAGCGACAGCATGAAGGAAATGCAACGCAACTGGATCGGTAAGAGTGAGGGAGCGGAAGTGGATTTTGAGATCAAAAGTCAAAAGTCTCCACAGGATCCGGCGGAGAAACTGAAAGTTTATACCACACGCCCTGATACCATTTTCGGAGTTGACTTTATGGTTGTTGCACCAGAGCATGATTTAGTTTCTCAAATTACGTCTGTTGAACAGAAGGCTGCCATTGATGAATACCTGGCTTATGTAAAAAGCCGCAGTGAAAGAGAACGGCTTGCCGAGGCAAAAATCATCACGGGTTGTTTTACGGGTGCCTATGCCATTAATTCTTTTAACAAACGTGAGATCCCCATCTGGATAGCAGAATATGTTCTGGCGGGCTATGGTACCGGTGCCATTATGGCCGTGCCCTGTGGTGACCAGCGTGATTTTCTTTTTGCAAAACATTTTAAAGTCCCCATAACAAATATCATCGGAAGTCATTACAATGGTGAAGAAGCCAATCCAACAAAAGATGCGGTACTGGAAAACTCTGGTTTCTTAAATGGATTGCGGATGAAAGATGCTATTGGCATTGCCATCAAAAAAATTGAAGAACTGGGCATTGGAAAAAAGAAAGTGAATTACCGGATGAGGGATGCAGGCTTTAGCCGCCAGAGATATTGGGGGGAACCTTTTCCCATAGTTTGGCAGGATGGCATTGCCATACCGCTGGATGCAGAAGAACTGCCGTTAGAGTTACCGCATGTAGATAAATATGGGCCCGGGCCCGAAGGGGAAGGGCCGCTGGCGAATCTTACCGATTGGGTTGACCTCACCCCTAACCCCTCTCCAAGGGAGAGGGGGACGCAAGACCCTGCTGCTTTTGGATACATTAACAGTACATCCGAAGAATGGAAAAAGACAATTGCATTTGCAAATCAAAACAGAAAAGAGGCTACTGATGAAGAAGATATTATCTGGCAGGAGATAAGAAACAGAAAGATCGCCGGTTTTAAATTTCGTAGGCAACATCCTATTTCCGGTTATATTCCAGACTTTGTTTGCCTGGAAAAAAGATTAATCGTTGAAATTGATGGCGAATATCATAATGAAGATGAGCAAAAGATATTTGATAAAGGTAGAGAGAACTGGTTAAATGAATTTGGTTTTACCATGATCAGATCTACAAACTATGCGGTAAACAATAATTTAAATGCTGTTTTAAAAGATATTGAACATGCACTCTTAAATAAAGAAACCGTTTCAGAACCGGAGGGCTCTAACACCCCTCTCTTTTGGAGAGGGGCCGGGGGTGAGGTCCAACGTGAAACCTCTACCATGCCCGGTTATGCAGGCAGCAGCTGGTATTTTCTCCGTTACATGGACCCACACAATAACCAAACTTTTTGCGACCGCAAAGCCAGTGATTACTGGAACCAGGTTGACCTGTACATTGGCGGCACCGAGCATGCCGTGGGGCATTTATTGTACAGCCGTATGTGGACCAAAGTTTTGTTTGACCTGGGATTGATCGGTTTTGACGAGCCGTTTAAAAAACTTCTTAATCAGGGGATGATAACTGGAGTTTCTGAATTTATATATCGATATAATCCATCTGGAAATCCTGAAACAATACGAATGACTTCAATAATTCCATATCAAAACATTGATATGAGTACGTTGCTTGAGACTGGCGAGACCCCTGCTGCAACTATGGCAAAAGGATTATACCCTGAAATTTATTTTTCATTTGATGCAATAAAGAAAGGAGAAGAAAATAATTTTTCTCCTATTCATGTAGATATTAAATATGTCGATTCAAATAAATTAGATGTAAATACAATTACTCAGAATGAAAGTAAATATTCCAAAGCATGCTTTGTTTGTAAAGACGGTTTTTATCTTAGAGGAGAATGGTATAACGATAAACTAGAAAAAATTAGTCCTTTGTTATATACTACCACTTCTGCAGGTGAGAAGATGTCTAAGTCTAAACTTAATACACAAAACCCGGATGAACTTTGTGAAAAATACGGCGCCGATACCTTCCGCATGTATGAAATGTTCCTCGGCCCGGTAGAAGCCAGCAAACCCTGGGATACCAAAGGTATTGAAGGAGTACACCGTTTTTTAAGAAAGCTGTGGCGTTTGTTTAATGATGACATAAAAGGCCCAATCTGGACGTCATCGGCGCCCTCTCCTTTGGAGCAATCAAGTGAAACGAAGATTGGGAGCGTAGCTCGGGGGGGTGAGGTCACCGATGCCGAATTAAAAATACTACATCGCACCATTAAAAAAATAGAAGAAGATACTGAACGATTTAGTTTTAATACAGCTGTAAGTACATTTATGATCTGTGTAAATGAACTGGCCGATCTTAAATGCCACAAAAAAGAAGTACTGGAAAAAATATTGATCTTATTAGTCCCTTATGCGCCGCATATTGCAGAAGAATTATGGCAGCAGTTGGGAAATGAGGGATTCATATTGGATGCCCGGTATCCCACATTTGATCCTGCCTGGCTGGTGGAGAGCAGCAAAGATTATCCCATATCCATTAACGGAAAACTACGTACCAACATTCAACTCGCATTGGATTTAGATCAACCGCAGGTTGAAGAGATTGTGCTTCAAAATGAAATCGTTCAAAAATGGCTTGAAGGCAAAGCACCCAAAAAAATCATCTATGTAAAAAATAAGATGATAAACGTGGTTATATAAAATGCCATTTTATTTTCCGCACCAATCTTCTGATTGTCCTCTCCCCTCAGGGGAAGAGATAGAGAGGGGCCGAATGGCTTGAAGGCAAAGCCCCTGAGAAGATCATCTTTGTAATAAATAAGATGATCAATATGGTGATCTGGTCTTTTAATAATTATTTCAACAGTCAGTGAACAATTCATCCTGTTTGATTATTTTACATACTATGCCTTTTGATTTCGACTTATACAGCAGTCTCTTGATACCCTTTTTTTTACAGGGTTTATTATTTGCGATTTTATTATTTTTCAGAGGTAAAAAAGAAGAAAAACTCAGCGATATATTACTGGGATGGCTGCTTCTGCTTAATGCAATAAAAATCGCATACTGGATGCTGGGCTTTGCCGGTTGGTACGACACCCGCAATGGTTACAGCAGTTTTATGTTTTACTTCCCCTTCAATAACCTGATATGGATGGGGCCACTTTTGTATTTTTATTTTTTAAGTCTTACCAATACTGATTTTAAATTTCAAAAACAGCATTATAAACATTTTGTTCTACCGGTTTTATTTTTATTGATGGTGCTGGCAAAATGTATCATCGATTTTGGATTTAACCGCCCGTTCCCTGTAGAGGAAAACACCCAATACGGTACCAAGGGTCCCTGGGCCGATTGGGATAGAAATATCTGGACAGAATTGATCGGGTATGGTTCCTTTTTTTATTATCTGGTCATCAGCATTAAAGCTTTCAGCAATTACAAACAATATATAAAACAAAATTTTTCCAGTTCTGAGGAAATACGATTTGACTGGTTGCGGAATTTATTATATTCCATTGCAGCAGGCGTTATTATTTTTTTTATTTTCAGCCTCATTCAGCATTTTGTTGAAATCAGGCGGTCTTATGTTTTTGACTGGTATGCATATTTAGGATTAGGCGTGGTCATTTATTACCTGAGTGTTGCAGGCTATTTTACCCGTCCGGGCCCAAGAACCCGGCTTCACTTTGTACCTCTGGAAGAAATGAAAACAGAACAGTTGATCCGTTCAAAAGAAAACATGCCCGAATTGGATGGCTGGAAAATGAAATTGACAGTGCTTATGGAAATGGGTAAACCCTATCTTGAACCGGAACTGAACTTAACCCAATTGGCAAAAAAACTCAATACCAATCCTTCCTTATTGTCCAAAATAATTAATGAAGGGATGGGGCAGAATTTTAATGATTACATCAATGAATACCGGGTAAAAGGCTTTATTTCAAAATTAAAAGCGGGCGAACAAAAAACACAAACCCTTCTGGGCATTGCATATGATTGTGGCTTTAACTCTAAAGCTACTTTCAACCGTGCTTTTAAAAAACATACCGGTACAAGCCCTAAGGAATGGATGGAGAAAATTCCCTGACGTTATCCTATAACCTGTTTTACTTCAACCGGGCACATTTTTTTAAACCGTCTCAATCATGATTTGAGACGGTTTATATTTAATTGAGACCTGCTTAACTGGTATCATATCATCATTTGCAGCGACTGACACCTTTTGCTGGGACATCTTTGGGGTATCCATCACAAAAAAATGATTTTATGAAGCGGGCCTTTTCCATTTTTATCTCCTTTTTTTCACTAACTGCTTTTGCTCAGCAACAGGATAGCCTGTCCAAAAAGGACAGCATTCCTTTTAACAAATCCCAAAAATTAAATGAAGTAGTGGTAAAAAGTAAAAAGCCCTATATAGAAATGCAGGTAGATAAGCTTGTATTGAATGTACAGAATGATATTGTTGCTTCCGGCGGTAATATTTTTGAAGTGTTGAAAAGGGCCCCGGGCATTTCAATAACCAATGATGAGATCATCAACCTTGCCGGTAAATCTGGTGTAAATGTTTTAATAGATGGCCGGCCCATGCAATTAAGTACAAAAGACCTTGCCAATTACCTTAAATCAACACCCGGATCGGTAGTGGATAAAATTGAGATCATTCTGAATCCATCGGCCAAGTATGATGCACAGGGAAATGCCGGTATCATCAATATCAGGTTGAAAAAAAACACAGTTAATGGGACCAATGGCAGCGTGAGTTCTACTTATTCGCAAAGCGTACATTCCAATATTAATTTCTCGGGAAACATCAATCATCGACAGGATAAGTGGAACTGGTTTGCCAATGCTGCAGCCCGTAAATGGAGGCAGAATACAGATGGAGCCATCAATCGTTTTGTTAAAAGCAACGGTATCGAAAAAACATTTGAAAATATAACTGTTGACCAGGATGCATCTAAAACTATAAGTTATCGTGTGGGTGCAGATTTTTTCATGAATTCCAAAAGTGCTTTTGGGTTTATAATTAACAGAAATGAATATTGGAGTAAGGTAATTACACCCGGGATGACCTTGATTAAAACGAATAACAGCTTAGATTCATCGTTAATCACTTTAAATAACGATAAAGAACGAAACAGGAGGTATAATTATAATTTCAATTACAGATTTCAAGATACGTTGGGCACAGATTTAAATATTGATGCAGATTATACTTCTTTTAATAATAACAATAATGGCCTGGTAACAACAGATTTGCTCAATGATCTGAATATTAAGTATGGTTTTACAGCCAATGACCAGGATGTGCAAACAAATATCCAGATCTACAGTATTAAAACAGATTTCAGTAAGGTATTTAAAAAATGGAATTCAAAAATTGAATCAGGTTTAAAGTGGAATACCATACAAACCACTAACGATCTGCAGGCCTTTGTTTGGAATACTAATGAATTGGTGTTGGATACCGGAAGAACCAATACATTCAACTACAAAGAAACAATGTATGCAGCCTATGCCAGCTTCAATCAAAAAATTAAAAAATGGGAATACCAGATCGGGTTGAGGGCAGAACAATCGGTTATAAAAGGTAAAAGTGTTGATCTGAGAAACCGGCAGGTCAATTACCCGGATACAGCTTACTTCAATTTTTTCCCATCAGCATTTATCAGGTATACCATGAATGATAAAAACAGTTTTGGACTTTCTTACGGAAAAAGGATCAACCGGCCCACATACCAGGATATGAACCCCTTTGAATATGTGTATGATAATTACAGCCGCGGAAAAGGCAATCCCTTTTTGCTGCCGGAATATAGTAATAATTTCGAATTCAGCTATTCCTATCGCGGGGCATTGAATTTAGGTTTGGGATACAGCCTCACCAATAATTCCATTCAAAACATCAGTACACAAAAGGGAGAAATTGCAGAGGCCACAAATTATAATGTGGGCAGCGAAAAGCGCTATTACATTAATCTCAGCCTGGGTATGCCGGCAACAAAATGGTGGGATGCATATATAAATCTGAGCCCTTTTTTAAAGCAATTCAATGGCGAAGTGCCTGAAGGAAAACTGGATAACAGGGCCTGGGGGATGAACTGGTATGGCAACCAGAGTTTTTCATTACTCAAAAAATGGAAGATCCAATTAAGCAGTTGGGGAAATATTGCTACCCGGGATGCTATGGCTAAAACTGCCTGGCTGGGAAGTGTGGATGCGGGGGTAAGCAGATCTGTTTTTAAAGAAAAACTGAATATCCGTTTATCGTCAACAGACATTTTTAATACCCAACGCTGGCTACAGGAAGTGGATTTTGGTAATGTTAATTATAATTATCTACGCAAATGGGAAAGTCGTACCATCCGTTTGCAACTTACCTGGAAGTTTGGTAAAACCGGTTTCAAGGCACGAGACAGGGAGTTGGGTGCTCAGGAAGAAATTAACCGTATTAAATAATGTAAAAATAAAGTTCATGAAAAATATCTTATTAATAGCGTTACTAACCTTGATAATTAAAACTTCAAATGCACAAAATAGCCCGTTAACCGGCTCTGGAAAAATGATCAGTAAAATATTTGACTTCAGAAATTTTGATCAGATCAGCCTGCGGGATTTGTCAGGCAGGGTAGAAGTGGAGGCAGGAAAACCCTTTTCAATAAAAATTGATATTGACGATAACCTGGAACCGCTATTAAATGTTTCAGTTCAAAACAAAAGATTGGAGATAACATTAACCGGGAACAGGAAAAATAAACTGTATATTGAAAATACCAACATTCTTATAAAAATTTCCTTACCTCAAATTTCATTTATAGAACACCGGGGCAATGATATAGTAGCCATAAATGGAATTAAAGGCAGGCATTTCCAAATGGAGAAATCGGGTAATGGTGATGTAAAATTGAATGGAATGGTTGATGAACTGGATATTACGAAAAGCGGAAACGGAGATATTATGGCAATAAATTTAATGGCACAGACAGTAACGGTTCGATCAGCAGGCAATGGCCATGTTACCGTTAATGCGGCTAAAATTTTTAATGCCAATGGTTCAGGAAACGGGGACATAAAAAATATCGGTTCGGCATTGGCAGGTCCACAGTCATTAAAATCCGGCAATGGCAGGATTATTGATTCAGGTTATGTAACTAAAGTATCTCCTTATGCTGGGTATAAAGATGATACAAAGAAAAAAACCGCGATTCAGAATAATACACCGGCAAAAGCAGATCTAATAGTAGTTTATCCAGTTAAAGGAAGTTATGGTATCGAAATAGGATCGGGAGCTGTACGAAGGGAATATTTTCCTATAGGAACCAGGATATACAGGGAAGCGAAAGGCCGTGAATTATTATTTGAAATAACCCCGGATAACAGAGAAAAAGTATTAGTAATAGAAAAATAGTAAATGCATGAACCGTTTTCTGTATTTTAATGTTTCTTAGTAAGTAAAAAAACAAATTTTATACAGTTTGGTCTGCAAAACAGGGATACTGTTGTTTGAGGATCATTCCTGACCAAAAAGAAAGACCTCTTATCATTTTTCAGTATTGAGATTTTTAAAAAACCATCAACTTCCGGTAGAAAAATGATCCTGTTGTGGTAATGTATGCTAAATGACCTTTGGATATTTATAAATTAATTCGATTCTTTGTTTATCAGTTAAAATTCACAATTAATCGATTTGCCGGTTAATCTGTCCCTTTTTTTTATTTTTAAAAATAAGTCCCGAATAAGGATTTTTTAATGAAAAATGCTTAAATTTAATTTTTAACAGATATTAACTGCCTGTTCCGGAATAAAAATAATGTTGGATAAATAATACTAATCATTGCTTATGGTATTTATTTTTACAATTTTCTCCTTATACTTCTTATTTAACGCTGAGAAAAATCCTGATTTTTTTCCTCCTTCTCTTTTTGATTTTAATGTTCTATCACCCACAAAATATTTTTTATGAACTACAAATTAAAAACAACCATAATTATGAGAAAAATTCTCCTATTGATTCTTCCATTGTTGTTTAGTGTATTTATTTCGAATGCACAACAATTTAACAATGCGGATGAAAATGCTGCTATGCAGCTGGTTAGTGCAAGTAAGGCTGGCCTTGGCCTTTCTGCCGATGACCTGACAAATGTAAAGGTTACCAATACCTATGTTGATAATACAACAGGCATTAGAATGGTATACCTGATTCAGATGTACAAGGGTATTCCTGTTCATAATCAAATGCTTGTTCTTGCCTATAAAAATGGCAGGCTGGTTTCTAACCAGGGGATGTTTAATCACGCTTTGCCGAAACTGGTAAATGTAAATTCAGTCATGCCTTCTGTTTCTGCAGAATCTGCCGTTCAGTCTGCTTTATCTGACCGGGGTTTGCGTGCAACCCAAATGGCGGTTGTTTTAAATACAAAAGAGAATGGTCAAAAAATTGAATTTGGAAACCTGGGGGTATCCCGTGAAAATATTACGGCTCAATTAATGTGGGTGCCAATTGAAGAATCGGTTAATAATGTTTTTAAAGTAACCAAAGTACAATTGGCATGGCAGGTTTATTTTATACCTAAAACCAATTCCGACTATTGGCTGGTAAGAGTAGATGCCTCCAATAACAGTATATTGGGCATGACAAATCTTACCGATTATGATAACTGGGGACAGCCTGAAACCGATAATAACGTATTAAATTACCCTCCATTTTTATATGGCGATTCACAGCCAAAAACTTCCGTTGATAATTTATTCGATTTTAAAAAAATTACGAGTGACCCTAATGTTATTACCACTGCTACCTACAGGGTAATTCCTTTTCCTGCTGAAGCGCCTACTTTTCCACTTGGCGCTCATGCTTTAAGGACAGATCCATGGTTAGCCGCTCCGGGTAATGCTACTACATTAAAATGGCATACCGGTACTGCCGGACTCGACTATGCATACAGCCGTGGTAATAATGTTTGGGCTTATGAAGACCGGACTCCCCCGGCCAATACCGGATCTGTTGCTAAATCAGCCAATTCAACAACAGCGCTTCCAAATCTTACTTTTAATTTTATTCCTGATTTTACCCTGGAGCCAACTGTAACAACCCCTCCCAACCAGCAATTTAATATCACCAATTTATTTTACTGGAATAATGTAGTACATGATATTATGTATATATATGGATGGACCGAGACAGCCGCTAATTTCCAGGATGATAATTTGGGCAGAGGTGGTTTTGGCAATGACCATGTAAATGCAGAAGCGCAGGATGGCGGCGGCACTAATAATGCAAATTTTTCTACGCCTGCAGATGGCGGAAGCGGCAGAATGCAAATGTACTTATGGACCGCACCCAATCCCGACAGGGATGGAGATGTTGACAATGGGATAATTGTGCATGAATTTGGCCATGGTATCAGTAACCGTTTTACAGGAGGTGGCAGTTCCGGTTGTTTGGGAAATGCCGAACAAATGGGCGAGGGATGGAGCGATTATTACGGGTTGATGTTTACCCAGGATTGGGCAACCGCAACCCTTGCTACCGGATTTAATTCACCAAGGGGAATTGGTACTTATGCACTAAATCAACCTCCAACAGGTTTGGGTATACGCTCACAGAGGTATACTACCAATTTTGCCATTAATAATAAAGTATATGCTGCCTCAATACCGGCAGCTCCGCATGACAGGGGCGAAATTTGGTGTGCCACAATTTGGGATATGACCTGGAATATCATCAACCAGGTGGGTACCATTAACCCCAACTTATATAACCTTGCAGGTGGCGGAGGTAACAATATTGCCCTTAAATTAGTTACTGAAGGATTAAGATTGCAACAGTGCAGCCCCGGTTTCATCAGTGGCAGAAATGCAATATTAGCTGCTGACCAGGCATTGTACGGCGGTGCATACAGTTGTTCTATTTGGGAAGCTTTCAGGAGAAGAGGTATGGGTGCTTTTGCATCTGAAGGCTCTACTTCAAGTGTTACCGATCAGATAGCTGACTTTACACCACCTATTACATTTGCAGCAACAGTGAACGCCACAACCATACCCGAATTACAAAATTTAATTTATACAAACAGTGTGTTTACCTGCACAGCTGTTACGGGATATACGGTAAGGGATACATTACCAACAAACGTAACTTATGTTTCCGGTGGTACCTATGATGCCCCTAACAGGGTGGTAAGCTTCCCAGTAAACCAGGGTGCAGGTACTACTAATTATCCGTTTACAGTAAATGTAAATGCAGGAAGTTACTTTCCCCCTAATATAGTATTTGAAGATATTGTTGTAGGTACCACAATTCCCGCAACATGGTCCAACAGTTCAACAACTGCCAGTGTTTGGGTGTCTTCTACCGCACGAAGTCACAGTGCTCCCAATTCTTATTTTTCAGTAAATACGGATGTTATTTCTGACCAACGATTATTTTCGACCAATTCAATCGTATTGGGTGCAACCCCGCCGGATCTGACTTTCTGGCATTGGTTTGAGACAGAAGCTACTTATGATGGTGGTATATTAGAGATAAGTACCAATGGTGGTGCCAGTTATAACCAGGTATTAAATTCAGGTATTACTGAAGGCGGGTATACCGGTACCATGGATGCGAGTACTGTACTGGCCGGGTTACAGGCATGGACAGGAACCAGTGCCGGTTGGAAAAGAGTTAGAGTGCCAATGACACCATATGCAAATCAATCCATAAAGATCCGCTTCCGGTCCACAACCGATCTTGGTACTAATGCCGAAGGATGGTATATAGATGATATTGCGATCAAAAATATAGCTGTTGTAAAGATGAGAAGCAGCCTGTTTAATTCATCTAATGTGAGGGTATTCTTTAATGATATGGAAACAGAGATCACTCCTTTTATTGCCTGTGCACCATCTATAACTACCCAGCCAACAAATGTAACTGTTTGTACTGCTTCAAGTACCAGCTTTACATGTATAGGTAATGCAACAGGTGGGGTTACCTATCAATGGGAGTTTAGTACAACAGGTGCCGGTGGTCCATGGGGGCCGGTACCTAATGCAGCGCCTTATTCCGGTGTTACTACATCAACATTAACCATTAATCCAACTGCATTAAGCATGAATGGATATTTGTACCGTTGTGTAGTTACCGGTGGATGTGCTCCAAATGCAACAAGTATTGGGGCTACACTTAATGTACTGGCCGCCTCAATAGGCGGAACGGTTAATCCTCCAAATACAAATGTTTGCGGTGCAACTAACAGTGGTACATTAACTTTATCCGGACATACGGGTTCTATCATTCGGTGGGAATCTGCAACGCTTATCGCCGGCCCATATACACCGATTGTCAATACGACAACAACGTTAACGTTCAATAACCTTACAGCTACCACTTACTACCGTGCCGTTGTTCAGGTTACAAGTTGTGCTGCTGTTACTTCTTCTATAGCAACGGTTACCTTTACGGCGGCTTCCCCAATAGTGATAGTTGCTACACCGGGTTCTACCTTATGCGCCGGAGATCCGGCTTTATTAACCGTATATGAAGGCAATATAGCTGGTCCTTTAACCATACCATTAAATGCGCAGACATCAACATTTACCGGTAATGTAAGAGGCTATTTCTTTACAGCTCCTGTTAACTTCACCATGACAGCACTTCGTGTACCAACAGATGCTTCTGCCGGTACACAGAATATTGCGGTGATGCGGATGACGGGTGCCACACCTCCACCTGCATTCCCTGGAACAACTAATGCGTTCACTACATTATTCTTAACTCAGGTTAATGCAACGGTTGGAAACATACCGGTAAATATTCCAATCCTGGCGGGAGAAGTTATTGCCATCATGGGTAACCGCAATAATGTAAATTCTTATTCAGCCGCTCCCAATGTAACAACCATTGCAGGATTACCTGTACCGTTATTAAGGATGGGAATGCAGTTTCCATTGGCAACAACGGCTCCACAACTATTATGGAGTGAAGTTGCCAATCCGATTACAAGAATTTTCTTCGATTATACGTATGGTTCCATTGGCACTGTTGCTACAGGCACTTTCTTATGGACACCTGCTGCGGGTTTAAGTTCAACAACTATTAACCCGGTAGCAGCTGCACCTGCAGTTACTACCACATACACAGTAAATGTAAACAACGGTGCAGGTTGCATACGCCAGGCAAGTATTACCATTACGGTAAATGACCGCCCTGCAGTTACTGCCCAACCGGCTAATACATCTATATGTAATGGTTCTGTTGCCACTTTTACCGCAGCAGGAACAGCAACCGGCTTAGTTTACCAATGGCAGTTAAGTACCGATGGCGGTTTAAATTATATCAACCTTGTAAATACGGCACCTTATTCAGGTGTTAATACCCCGGTGCTTACCGTTAACCCGGTAACTTTAGCCAT
>JANOGE010000231.1:0-9383 GCA_031414035.1 Chitinophagaceae bacterium
GGGCAAATATGGAAGCGGTAAGTACAAGGAACAGCCTTCCGTTAAGTACTTCTGATTTTGATATAGGGCACCGGATCTTTGCGTTGATTTCTAAGAAGTTCAATTATGCAAACGGACATATGGCCACAACTGTAGCATTTACGTATAACGGCCAGTCAGGCCAGCCTTACAGCTATACGATGAATGGCGCTGCCTTTATTGGTGATGGCGGTACTTTTAATGACCTGATGTATATTCCGGCCAGCAGGGCCGAAATGGACCTGATGTCTTTTGTGACCAATGGTGTACTAACTCCAACTCAGCAAAAAGACCAGTTTGAAGAATTCATATTAGCTGATAAATACATGAGAAAACATCGTGGTCAATTTGCTGAACGTAATGGCGCCAGATCTCCTTTTACAAATATTGTGGACGCAAACATTCAGCAGGATTTCTCTCTTAAGACCGGGAAAATCAGGCATACCCTGTCTGTACGTTTTGACATTTTCAACCTAACCAATTTAATTGATAAGAATGCGGGCCGTCAGTATTTCTTCAACTTTGACCAGGCAGTAGTCCTTAACGTTAATAACTTTACAGGAACAACCCCAAATTACAGGTTTAATAAACCACCTGATAATAAGGTTGGGGTAATCAGTGATGGTATCTCTGCTTTTAACAGCAGCCGCTGGAATGGGCAGCTTACTATAAGATATTCTTTCTAATTAGCATCTATTTCATAAAAAGAATCCCAACGTTTAAAACGTTGGGATTCTTTTTATGTTTAATCCCGTTAATTATTTAACGGATAAGAAAAACAGGTAGACATTACCTGCCCCAGCCCCATTTTAAAAACTCGGGAAAAGCTTTAGCCCAGGTGGGAACATCATGGCGTCCATCTTTTAATTCAACAAATTTAATCCCGGTCTTTCTGTCATACCCCTTTTTAACCAGTTCATTTACCAGGCTTATGGTATCATCAATGGAATCAATGATGCCGTTATTATTTCTATCGGCCACTTCATCCAGGGTTCCTACTTCAAAAAAGAATTTTAGCCAGGGGTAAAAACCTCTATCTTCCCTGACCTGGCGATGCATGATCCGGTCAGTATCTTCGTTAAATTCCATATCATCCTGGTCCCTGTCCCGCCACCACAACGAACCGCTGAAAACACCTGCTTTGCTAAATTCCTGCGGATGATTCCAGACCGTATCCAAAGCACATAAGCCACCTAATGAAAATCCGGCAAAGGATTTTTCTTTAAATGAATAAATAAATAAGGTACTGCGGATAAAGGGCAATAATTCTGAAAAAATAAACCGGTTGTATAATCCTGCTTTTGCTCCCCGCCCTTTATAATCCAGTATTTTTGAAGTACCGTATTCATTTTTTCTGTCTTTAGAACAATGAATACCAACACATAAGAGGTCTTTAATTGCCCTTATGTTAAATAATTCATCCAGTATTTCTTCAAATTTCATAGTTACCAGGTCCTGGCCATCATTTATTAACAGCAGGCTAAGGTTTGATTTATGACTGGTATGAAGAGGGATATAAAAATCAACAATGACATCACGCCCGAGGAAAATAGAGGGTATAATGTGTTTCTGCACCAGGATATTGGCAGCCTTTTCTGTTGACATATTGCCAAAAATAAGAAAATAGTTGATACAAGGCTACGCTCATTGGCTTCTGTTATAAATACTTTAGTTTAAACATAATTTGTTTTATTGACCATGAAAAAATATATTTGGACAGTTTAAATATTAAAGCACAACCAATAAAAACTTAAAACGAACGGGTATGAAAAAAATTGGCGTATTATTTGGAAAAGAAAGAAGCTTTCCGGATGCATTTATTGCAAGGGTTAACAGTAAGAATGTAGCAGGTATCATGGCTGAGCCGGTACGCATTGATAAAGTAATGCAGGGCGAACCTTCGGGTTATGCAGTTATTTTCGACCGCATATCGCAGGATGTTCCTTTTTACCGGGCGTTCTTAAAAAATGCAGCTTTATGTGGTACAACAGTAATCAATAACCCATTTTGGTGGAGTGCCGATGAAAAATTTTTTAATAACTGCCTGGCCACTAAAATTGATGTACCGGTTCCAAAAACAGTCATACTTCCTTCCAGGGATCTGCCAACGGATACCAGTGAAGAATCTTTTTCTAACCTGGCATACCCAATGGATTGGGAAGGAATTTTCAATTACATAGGGTTCCCTGCCTACATGAAACCATTTTCGGGTGGCGGCTGGAAAAGTGTTTACCAGTTAAACAGTATGGAAGAATTTTTTGAAAAACATGCCGAAACAGAGCAGCTGGTGATGATGCTGCAGGAAGAAATTAAGTTTGATGAATATTACAGGTGCTATTGCATAGGTGGAAAATATGTACGCATTATGCCTTATGAACCCCGTAATCCGCACCATTTGCGGTATGTTGCCGATTTTAAACCCTCTGCAGAAAGATACAAATTAATGGAAGATATTGTTTTGAGGATATGCCATTACCTGGGTTATGATTTTAATACGGTTGAACTGGCATTACGCGACGGAGTACCTTATGCCATTGATTTCTGTAACCCTGCACCGGATGCTGAAGTATCCAGCGTAGGCCAGGAAAATTTTGACTGGGTTGTGGAAACGGCTGCAACATATGCTATTGAAAAAGCCCTGGAACATAAAGAGGATAAAGATAATTTAACCTGGGGTGATTATATTAAGAAAAGTGCGGCAAAGAAAAAGCTTTATAAATAACTAACAGGATGCAGGATACAGGATGCAGGTATTTAAAAACAATTCTTAAATTTTTTAATACATCAATATGTCTAATTTATCTTATAAACATTTTACACTTGGTGTGGAAGAAGAGTACATGGTAATAGATCCTGAAACAAGGGAATTGAAAAGCCATGAACAGAAAATTGTACATGAAGGACAAAAAGTGATAAAAGACAAAGTAAAAGCTGAAATGCACCAGGCAGTAGTAGAAGTGGGTACGGATATTTGCCAGGATGTAGATGAAGCCTTTATGGATGTGGGTACATTAAGAAAAACGATCAGTAGCATTGCCGGTGATTTAGGGTTATGGGTTGGTGCATCGGGCACACATCCTTTCAGCCATTGGGAAAGCCAGCTGATCACCGAACATGTACGGTACAGTGAGATAGTAAACGAATTACAGGAAGCTGCCCGCAGTAATTTGATTTTTGGTTTACATGTACATGTCGGAATGGAAAACCGGGAAATGGCCATACATATAGCCAATTCAGCCCGCTATTTTTTACCCCATATTTATGCCCTCAGTACGAACTCCCCTTTTTGGGAAGGCCGTACAACCGGGTATAAATCATTCCGCACCAAAGTATTTGATAAATTTCCGAGGACAGGTATCCCCGATTATTATGACAGTATAGAAGCCTATGATAATTATATAAAGTTGTTGGTAAAAACAAATTGTATTGATAATGCAAAAAAAATATGGTGGGACCTCAGGGTACATCCATTCTTTAATACCGTAGAATTCAGGATCTGTGATGTACCGTTAACGGTTCAGGAAACCATTACCATTGCAGGGCTGTTTCAGGCTGTTTGTGCCAAGATCTATAAATTAAAAAGCCAGAACTTAAATTTTATTTTTTACTCCAGGGCATTAATAACTGAAAATAAATGGAGGGCAGGAAGATATGGTATTGATGGCAGCCTGATTGATTTTGGAAAAGAGACGGAAGTTAATACCCGGGTGTTAATTTATGAGTTACTGGATTTTATTGATGATGTGGTGCCGGAATTAGGCAGCCGCCATGCTATCAGCAATGTACATAAAATGCTGGAACAGGGCACAGGAGCCGACCGGCAGTTAAAAGTATATGAAGAGACCAGGAGCCTTGTTAATGTAGTGGATCTGATACATACAGAATTTTTAAGCGGATTGTAGTTTAAAGAGATACGACCAGGTGAAAAAAGCTGTCCCGCCTGAGGCGGGACAGCTTTTTTTGTGACCGCGTTAGGATTCAAACCTAAAACCTTCTGATCCGTAGTCAGATGCTCTATTCAATTGAGCTACGCAGCCATTTTTTGGTAAACGAAGATAGGAATTTTTTATATTCTTTCAAATGTTAAAAGCCAATAACTTAAGAAGCCATCTTTTGTATGCAGCCACTCACTGCTTTTATACTATAGTGATACTGCTCAGAACTTATTATACGGACTTTACCTGGCGATGCCATAAACATAATGTTGGCAAAACACCATAGAGAACATACAGGAATACTTTAAAAGACGGGGTTGGTGGAAATATTTTTTTTCGACATGTATAATAAAAATACAGAGGCCCGGAAAGAGAAAATCAAATCATCCGGCCTTTCTGTGAATGACCATTGTCAGCCCGGCTGCTTACGCCTGTCATGATCCGGCCGGATTACTTTACTAAACTTGCGATTACAAATCTTATGCATATAAATAAACATCCCATTACAGCGGTACTGCAATACCTGCAAATCATACTTTTTACAGCAGTCATCCTGTACCTTGGAAAAATTCTGTTTATCCCGCTATTTTTCGGTTTATTAATTGCAATGATCATGTACCCCGTATGTAAATGGTTTGAAGTACATGGCTGGCATAAATTATTTGCCATTACGGTCAGCCTGCTTATTGTTACTGCTTTATTCAGTATGTTAATTGCACTGTTAATCTGGGAAATTAAAGTATTCAGTAAAGATGCGCCATCAATTCTTGCTAAACTTGAAACTGTTTTGCAACAATTTCAAACTTGGATGATTGAAACGTTCAGGATCAATGCAGATACACAAAATAGCTGGGGTGAAAATTTTTCGGTTTCAATAGGTAATATTTTAAAAACAACAGTTCAAACAACTGTCACAACTTTATTTATGCTTTTTCTTACCCCGGTTTATACAGCCTTATTTTTGTACCACCGAAAAGTATTTATACATTTTTTAAGATCCATTACCCCTGCTAAATATCTGCAACAACTTGATTCTATTTTGATACAGATCATTCATACTTATTTCAATTATATAAAGGGAATGATGATGGTTTACATCATTGTTGGTATACTCAACAGTATTGGCCTGTTTATTTTGGGGGTAAAACATCCCATACTTTTTGGAATGCTATGTGCCGTTATGACCATCATTCCTTATATAGGAACATTTATCAGTGCCTCTTTACCCATATCAATGGTTTGGATGCAAACGGGCAACATTTGGTACCCAATAGGCGTAGCAGCTATGTTTGGTTTTGTTCAATATCTGGAAGCCAATGTGATCTATCCAAAAGTGGTAGGTACGCAACTGCATGTTAGCACATTAGCTATGCTGGTAGCAATGATAGCCGGGGGAATTATATGGGGCGTTGCAGGAATGGTGCTTTTCATTCCCCTGGTTGCCATTCTTAAAATAATCAGTCAGCATATTCAAGAATGGAAACCAATAAACCTTTTACTGAGCCGTAATTAACCGTTTGAGACCTTTAAAACAACAACGGTTTTCTTATAATAAAAAAATCATAGAGTTTTGTTATTACCCATTCAATGGCCTCCGTTCCATACCGGCCAGGTATGATAAATACCAGCATCAGTACAAACCAATATGCTAAAACCTGAGGCTTAACTTTTTCAGTTGATAACATCATAATACCGTTTTATTAAATTTCGGCAACCAGCTCAAACTGCCCATTTACCTTTTAGCTGCCAGGCAATTAGTATAATCAGTAGTCCTATTCCCAGATAAATAAAATGAAGCCAATGAACGGTACGTATTAATATGACCTGAGCAATTATCCACCCGCTGATCATTATCCCACCTGCAATAGCCCAGTTGTAGCGGCCGGGATGCCGTTGTATATTATAAAAGACCGCAAGAAGATTTGTACCGCCAACGATTGTTGCCAATAAAAAACCGGGTATCCGGAAATCTTTAAAGGGTGTATCCACCAGCAGGCTAAGGGGCAGATTCAATATTTCACCGCCAGGATCACTCATCATAAGTAACCCTGATAATGCTGAAGTAAGAGCTATAAAAAAAACCAGAATAAATAATAGCGTTTTCATAATTACTTTTTTTTACGTTGATAAAGGCCTATCAATTCACCAAATGCCAAAATATGTTCACTCATCTTTTTTTCCAATTGCAGCTTTACTGCTTTAGCAGGTAAATCCAACAATGCATCCAATGCATATACTTTAAAAAAATACTTGTGTTTACCTGAGGGCGGACAGGGCCCGCCATAACTATTTTGCTGAAAATCATTTATTCCTTCTACTCCGTGTATTTCATTTTCCCTGATGTGGTGAGTTACCGGAATATTCCATACCACCCAATGCACCCAGGTACCCATCGGGGCATCCGGGTCATCGACGATCAATGCCAGGCATTTGGTTTCTTCCGGAATATCCTCAATATCCAGTGAAGGATTTATATTATTGCCATCACAGGTATATTTCACAGGAATATTGTCATCCTGCTGAAACGCAGTACTGCTTACTTTTAGTTGCTTGTAATCAACAGCAGTTGTTGCTTCCCGATTTAATTGTGTATTTCTCATGTTCTTATTATTTAAGGTCCTTCACCGGGTTCGGGTATTTCAAAGGGTGGAGGGTTTTCAAAAGGATCCTCATCCGGAATAATCCCGGGGTCTTCTTCCGGAATAATGGGTTCTTCCGGATCAACGGGTGTTATTATTTCAGGAAATTTTTCCGGTAGGGGAAATTCATTGGGTTTGCCAGGTTGTGTTTTCTTTGCCATAAAAATATTTATTCTGCTTTTTTAAAATTCCTAACGCCAAACTGCTTTACAAAGCAACTCTATTAGATAATTATATTTAATGTCCACCATCAACCTGATAAATGATTATTGTCAGTTATATACATGGTTTTGTGGATCAGCATTTCCCAATGAGGATTATCAATATTTATCTTGATAACGGTCATTATTTTAACTAATTAAAATAGATAAATTTGTATCAATTAAAAATTACGACCATGACAGAAAATAATCAACCCATCACCACTTTACACCACCTCCTGGATTATGATGCCAGCAAGTTTACCAGTGCCGAAATACAGTTACAGAACATTTTACCGGAGTGGATAAACAAAACCGGTTCGTTAATGCTTAAAACGGTATTGCAGAAATATCTAGATTTTGTTAAGCAGCATGTACAAAAAATGGAAAGTTTTTTTGAGCAGGAAAAAATAAATTCGCTCAGCCTGAAAAACCGGGTAATGCATTCCTTTATTGAAGAGACAAACGAAAAACTTAACACCTGTACAGATCCTGAAATAAAGGATGCCTGCCTGCTTGCCGGTATCCAGGTCATTAACCATTACAAAATCAGTATTTATGGTACAGCCGCAGCTTTTGCCAATGCTTTGGAAATGGAAAAACACGCTGCCCTTTTTCATGAAGCTGAAGGAAATGAAAAACAAATTGACAGCAGGCTATCGCAACTGGCAGAATTTGAAATTAATAAAAAGGCCAGGACTCCAATTGTGTTGGCTCGATAACCTATAGAAAATGGATCTGCGTTTTTATAATGAAATTAGGATTCCTGCCGGTAAGGTTACTGTACAGGGGGAATTGATTATTCCGCTTAATGCTAATGCGAATATCATTTTTTCACATGGCAGTGGCAACAGCAGGTTCATTAAACGCAACCAGATGCTGGCAAAATACCTGCAGGAAAAGAATTTTGGGGCCGTGTTATTTGATTTGTTGACAGAAAAAGAAGATCAAAATTATTTATTATTACAGGTTTGATATTTGGTTACTTAAAAAAAGAGTAAGCCTGAATTAAATGATGATTATTCGAATTTGAATTTTTTAAACTCCTTAAAATTTACCGAACCTTTACGGTACTGAGCAAAATGTCCGGAAGTTCATTTGGGTTTTTAACCTGTTGCTTTACCAGGCGCATTAATTCTTTTATCGCCTCCCTGGATGATTTTTCAAAATTTTCTGTACTTCTGCGTACAAAAAGATTATTGCCATAAGCAGATAGTCTTATTTCACAAACTTTATTTTCTCCATGAATAATACCCAGTTCTTCTTTTAACTCTATTTCTGCTCTTGCTATTTTTTTATTGATATGTGAAAATTCCAATACATCTTTCCTGATAGAATTGACCAGTTTTTCATCCACTTTTCCGTATGGGGTGTGAAACTCAATTGTCATAAAATAATTTTAAGGTTGGTATAATTTATAAATCAAAATAAAAATAAAATAATCCTTTTTACTTTATACTGATCCCTGTCATACTAATGAATGATTCTGGTTTCAGTAAGTTTTATAATTCCCTGCCCGATAGGTTACTTCCCTATGATACTTGAGCCACCTTTTTTCTCCAGCGCTTTAAATTTGGTAAACTGCTTACTGCCATATTAATGATGCTAGTATCCATTTTTCTTTTCTCCATTTGATCTGTCACCAGTGTTTTCATATCATCCAATGTCATGTCTGGTTTGAAGAATACTCCGTTTTGATAGCAGTATGTATAGTATTCCATACTTTTAGTTCCATCTTTTTCTGTACCCAATAATCCGGGTTTGTCGAGCGGCATGCTGCAACTCTGGCAAAATTGTTTGTTTCCCATAATTTAAGATTTTAAGATTACAAAACATAAGATTAAACTATTTCTGCTTTCTTACTTTTACTATTATTCCCTTTTCTATCCATTTCCATAATTCTACCGGTAGATGCTGAAAAGTGTGCAAATGATTTTATTTAATAAAATTATACCCCTACTTTATCATACATTCTGTTGATACTACAATTTAATTTCTTCAATTTTAGTGAAAGTATTATTTACCTTCCGGGAATTCAATGAAACCAATCATTCATTATACTGATGTGTATCAGCAAACCGGTTGATCAGGCTTTTGAATTTTACAAAAATTCATTTTTTTTATTTTAACTCAACATAAATATTTTTGCTGATGAACTGGCATCTTACCGATATCAATGAAGTACTGGAAATAACCGGAAGTTCCGGAAAGGGATTATCAGGCATTGAAGCAGAAAAGAGGCTTTTGGAATATGGTCCTAATGAAATTGAAGGAACCCGGAAAAGACCTCCCTGGCTATTGTTACTGCTGCAGTTTAAAGACTTTATGATCCTTGTGCTGACAGGAGCAGCTATCATTTCGGGGCTGTTGGGTGATATTACCGATACCATTGTTATTGTTACCATTGTTATATTAAATGCTGTTGTAGGATTTGTTCAGGAGTACCGGGCAGAGAAAGCCATGGAAGCTTTAAAAAAGATGGCAGTTACAAAGGCAATGGTGATCAGAAATAATTCGGTCACCGCTGTTTGTTCAACTTCACTTGTACCGGGCGATATTATTTTACTGGAAGCCGGTAATATACTTCCTGC
>JANOGE010000232.1:0-2049 GCA_031414035.1 Chitinophagaceae bacterium
AATTCTTGTATCAGGATTGATCTCCGGATTTACAAATTCAATCCTTCCTTTAATTTCTTTGCCTTCCATATCCGGTAATTGTACCAGGGCAATTCCATTACGATCAATTGCCGAAAGTTGCGAAGTATATACCTGTGCTTCAGCCCAAAGACTTGACAGGTCGGCCAGTTTTACAATCGTTCCACCTTCCATTACATAATCACCTTCCTTAAAGTCTAAGGCTGTAATGTAACCTGATGCTGTGCTATAAAAGGTTGTATTGGGGCTTGCATTTTTATTCCTTGCCAGTTCAGTTACCTGTGCAGCACTGATACCCCACAAATGCAGTTTATTTTTTGCACTTTGTAATAACTGTTCAAAATCCATGACTGTTTCATCAACAAAATATTTCTTCCTGTCCAGCGCCAGTAAATATTCCTGTTTGGCATTGTTTAATTCTTCGCTATATAAATCGTATAAAGGAACTCCTTTGTTTACAAAATCTCCCAGGTTCTTAAAATATAATCTTTCAATTCTTCCCATCACCCTTGAACTGACTGAGGATGCTTTCGTCTGGTCGAAATTCAAAGTAGCTGTTAAAACCAACTGGTCGCCAATAGAACCAATGCGTAAGGTATCTGTATGAATATTCCCTAATTGAATCTGCTGCTCACTCAACATGATCTCATCTTCTTTAGAAGTGTTACTTTTTTTTACCGGTGTAAGTTGCATGTGACAGATGGGACATTTGCCCGGCCTGGATTCAATAACCTGCGGGTCCATTGAACAGGTGTAATAAATATCTGAATCTTTTACTGTCTCCTTTTTGTTTTTGCATGAACTGGCTAATAACAAGAAGCCTGCAGAGAATGCTGAACAGAGAAAAAAAAGTACAAGAGTGCGACGCCACAAATGTTTAATAGTAATTCTATCGCCCGGTACAAAACTATTTTCTTTCATTGTTTAGTTTTTTATTTTGATAAAGCTTTCACTGTCCATTAAATATTGAGCATTCACCGCAACTGAATCAGAAGCTAATAATCCATTCACGACCTGTATGTGATTCTTATGCAGGATGCCGGTATTTATTTTATGTGCTTTAAAACCTGCACCGTCTTTTTTAAAAACTATTTTATCCATCCCCAAAGACAATATTGCTTCCTTTGGTAACCAGTAAGCCTCTTTTGCATTGCCAAAAATGGTTGCCCTTACCTGACTGCCGATGGGGATTTTTAAAACATTATTGCTAAAGTAAATTCTTGCTGTAAGTGTTTTACTGTCTTTGCGGTAGAAAGGTTCAATAAAATCAATGGTTGCCCTGAAATCACTGCCCGGTGCGGTTTCGGGAACAACCCTTACCATGTTGCCTTTTTTTATCAACCCCTGGTTATCGCCATAAATGTTGAGCACAACCCAGGCACGGTCGGGATTATTAACAATAAAAACAGCCTGACCTTTTTGAACATACATGCCTTCTTTCAATAAAAGTTCTTCAGTAATCAATGCAATGTCTTTCATGCCGGCGGTTGGCGTATTCATGGCAGCGCCGTTTGATGCCTCATGTATATGACCACTGTAATTACTATAAACGGCAATGGTAAAAGAAGGCTTATTTGTTTTTATTACCTGCTGCAATTGTTCATTACTCATGCCCAGTAAAAGCAATCTTTCCTTTGCTGCCTGTATAAATGTTTTATTCTCCGGATCGTTTTTTATAAGGAATAATAAATTTTGTTGTGCAGTGAGCATTTCAGGACTGTAAATATCTATGATACGCTGGCCCCTGCTAATTTTCTGGTAGCGGTAACGTACATACAGCTTTTCAATTCTACCGGCTACCCTTGATGAGATGCTGCCAGCTTGTCTTGTATCGTAAGCAATATTGCCCAATGCTTCAATTTCGATCTGCTCTTCTTTTCTTTCCATAGTAGTAACAGGGATGGAAGACAAAACAAATTCATTGGTAGGCTTTAATAAGGCATCCATTGTTACTTCAATTATTTTCTCTCCACCTGTTTCTTTTTTTACCAGTTGCATTCCGCAGATAGGACAGTTACCCGGTTTATCCCT
>JANOGE010000233.1:0-6543 GCA_031414035.1 Chitinophagaceae bacterium
TCCTGCACGGGTTCAACAGCCCGGTAACCCCAGGCTCGAATATTTCAAGGCTCCTGCAGTGGTGGATACACCCATGAAGCAGTTCAACGAAGACGGGCTTTCAGAAGAACCTAATAACCTGATGGCGATCAACAGTCTTAAGATACAGCGTGTACTGCGTTGGGGTAAGAATGTTGATTTGCTGCTCACCGATAATTGGTCATTCCGTTCGCCTGATCTGTCGGGTGATGATTTTAATGTGTCCGGATATCCCAGGGTCTTTCCACAAGTTCCTTTTGAAATTATTGATTATGGCCGTCACTATAATGGTGGCAACCCGCCCGATACCATTCGTTTCAATGGCAAGGACCTTCCGAATCCAACAAAAGATGTTCATGCCCAGACTTTCCTCGGTAGCGAACAAAGACGCTGGTTCTTAGAACAGCTTGGTGCTTCTACTGCACGCTGGAAAATTTGGGGACATACATTTGGTACCATGGAGGTGCGAAGCGATTATCAAAACCTGCCTGGTGAACTGGGCAGTAACTGGCCCAAAGATGCCGGGTATGCGATAATAGATAACCGGTTCCTTCGTGATAAAGACATCATATTTGATTTCATAAAGGATCAGATGATTACCGGTTTTTGTGTTGTGGCAGGCGACCGTCATGCGTTTCATGCCGGTTTAGCCTCCAAATCATTGCCACCGAAGAAATACGAACCATTGGGTGTGGAATTCATTACCGGTTCTATATCGCAGCAAACGCTGTTCGAAGTAATGGAAGTAACCATGAAAAAAGACCATCCGAAACGTATGCTGCACCTGATTGATCAACCCGATGGTAAAGTGATTCCTTCTATGAATGTTACCCCTATGCATGGAGTGCTTTCTACTTTAAAGTTGAAAGAGAAGGGAGATATGAAGCAGGCCCGTGCTGTGCGGAATCCGGACCTGGCGCCACATTTGTCATTTGTAGATTTCGGTGGCCACGGCTATGGTTTAGTAACCGCCACTTCCGATCAGCTTTCGACCGAGTTCGTATGTATACCGAGACCGCTTGAACGCAGCGAACGTCCTGATGGCGGCCCTCTAGTCTATCGTATTGTGCATCGCACACACTTATGGAAGGCAGGCGAGGCGCCCAAGCTTGAACAGGAAATTCTTGAAGGCAATCCACAGTATTGTATCTGAGTTATTGCCTGCGTAAAATATGTACAACTCAAAATCAAATAAAGTGAAAACTGCTCCGATCAATTTCATTAGGGATAAACCTATACGGAAGTAAGATTTTAGAATTTACTATGCAGGAGATAGGAGCAATTGTAAAAAGAAAAGAGAGTTGGAAACTGGTAAGACATCGACTTTGCAATAAAGGTCTTTTATAAATAACCAGTTGTTTATATCGAAATTTTAAAACCATTTATTAAATGAAAAAAGTCAAAATAATACTTTTTGGGGTGATTTTATTTTTACTAAATTCTGAATTAGTTTATTGCCAACAAATAAGCGAATACCTTAAAAAAGCATCTGAAATAAAATCAATAAATCCAGATGATGAGAACTACTCAGATTTATCAACCATAAAAGATAAAATCGGAAATGCATCCGTTGTTGTATTGGGAGAAATATCTCATACTGATGGAGCCTCATTTTCTGCCAAATCAAGATTGGTAAAATTCCTGCACCGGGAAATGGGATTTGAAGTGATTGCATGGGAAGGCGGTATGCTTGACGCATATTACATGAATGATGCACTATCAAAAGACTCAAGTATAAAATCAGCAAAAAGTTATTTCATGTCAGGTGGTTGGGTTTCCAGTGAATATGTCAATCCTCTATTTGAATATGCACAGAAAAGTTGGAAAACATCAAAGCCACTAACCATGGCAGGGTTTGATGTTGGCCGTCCTCCAAAAGGATATTCTAATGCAAACAAAATTGTATTGACAGCTTACAATGATTGTAATAAACAATTTTCAGAACCGGAGAAAGCTTCACTTGATAGTTTACTCAGGGCAACTTATGGTTTTTTAGGAAATATTTTTACTCAAAAAATTACACTTGAATCCCGTAAAACCGGCAAATATATCTTACAGCAACTAATTGATTCGGCAACCACAGTTACCCAAAGCAGGAATTATTTCCTCCGCTCAATTATGATGGATGCAGAACTTGAAAATGTGCGGTCAATAACCCCTGAATCGTGGAATGTTATGCGGGATAAATATATGTTTGATAGGTTTATGTGGCTGCGAAATTACTTTTATCCTGGTAAAAAGATAATTATTTGGGCTGCTTCTGGCCATTTAATAAAGAACTCTCTACTCATTGAGAGAATTGAACCAAAGAAAAGTTTTCCCGATTCGGTAGTAATGCTCCCGCAAATGGGCGACTATTTATCTAACTATTTAGGTGATAAGTTATATACAATTGCTTTTATTGCTTATCAGGGCAATACGGGTATTGTATATCCAGAAGGTCATCGTTTTAAAAATTCATCCTTTACTAATAAAGTGCAGGTTGGCGAAAATAGTCTGGAAAGCGAAGCACATAAATTAAATAAACCATACCTGTTTATTAAACTGAGAACAACGTCCAAATTTAACGGAAGTAAATTTATAGCACACCCATTTGGTTTTTCAAAAGACAAGGCTGATTGGAATAAAGTAATTGACGCTTTCTTTTTTATTGATACGATGTTTCCTGATAAGGTTTTAAAGGAATAAAATTGGGTTACACTTTTTCATTTGTCATTTCCTGCTAATTGTATGAATGGCTTCACTATACGATTCTCATCGTATATCTTCAATCTTTAAACAAAAGCCATGAAAATAATTAAAACTGCATTATTGCTTTGTGCAATTCTATTGACTTTTATTTCGCAGGCACAACAGCCTGCAACAGTTTCGGGCATTGTAAAAGACAGTGCTACGCAAAAGATGCTGGCATTTGTAACAGTAAGCCTGTACAAAAATAAATTGCAGGCACAGCCTGTAAAAGTTACCTATACCAACAAAGAAGGTAAATTTTCTTTTAAAGCAGATACCGGTTCAAACCTTATCGTACTTACTCAATCGGGCTATTTGGAAAAGCGTTTGCCTTTTACTGCAATTGCCGGCGAAGTAAAAGAGTTGAATGATATTATGCTGGTGGCCGGCTCGAAAGTATTGACAGGGATTACAGTTACAGCAACAAAACCTTTGATAGAGCAAACCGATGATAAAATAGTATATAATACAGAAGCCGACCCCGCTGCCAAATCAGAAACAGCACTTGACATTTTACGCAAAACACCTTTTGTATCTGTTGATGGTAACGATAATATACAGGTGAACGGGCAGGGAAGTTTTAAAGTATTGCTGAACGGGAGAGAGACCGCCATGTTTGCCCAAAACCCTTCACAGGCCCTGAAAGGTTTTCCAGGAGCCAGCATTGTAAAGATAGAAGTGATTACCAACCCATCTGCAAAATATGATGCCGAAGGGGTTGGTGGTATTATTAATATTATTACCAAAAAGAAAGTGACCGGTTATAACGGTACCGGTACAATTGCTTATAATAGTGTTATACAACCCAGGGGCAATATAAATTTCAATATGAAGAAGGGCAAAGTTGGCATTTCGGTAAATTATAATGCTTTTGGGCAGGGATTGTTTGGATTAGATGGCAGAGAGAGTTACAACTATTCCAGAACCGATGCTATACAGTCAACAGTTTTTTCAAGTAGGGTATTGGATGTAGTAAATACACCTAAAAGTTTTATTAACTTCGGAAATGCAGAAATGAGTTTAGACATTGATTCAATGAATACCATCAGTGTATATGGATCGGTAAGTGGGGGACGTTCAACTATAAAGAGTGTTCAGAATATAACCATGATAGTGCCATCAGTGCCCAATTCAATAAATAGCTCTTTTCTTACAAAAAGTAAAAGCGTATTCCCTTCAAAAAATATTGGTGTTGATTTTGTGAGAAAATTTAAAGAGAATAAGGATAAGGAATTCTCTGTAAAAATATATGGCGAATTTGGAACCAGTAATAATTTTTACGAAAGTTACCAGGATAACCCGGGTGCAGACAGGTATATAATCAATAATAATTTTGCCAATAATACCCAGTACACCATTCAAAGCGATTATGTGTTGCCCTTACAAAAAGGAAGAAAATTAGAGACCGGGGCGAAGCTGATTTTGAGAAAAGCAAATTCAGATTATGAAAGCCTTTTGAAAACAAACCCGGCTGATGACTATAAACTAGACCCTGTAAATACCAATAATTTTGACTATGCCCAACAGGTGTACAGCGGCTATGGTAGTTATAATTTTAAAATAAGAAAATGGTCATTTCGTACCGGGCTAAGGCTGGAGCATACCGAAGTGGATGGAAGTTTTACCGGCACCGGCACAAAAGTATCTCAAAGTTATACAAACCTCATCCCCAACCTGCAGGTTACCCGTATACTCTCAAAAGCATATACCATTGTGCTGGGTTATAGCCAGCGTATTCAGCGGCCTTTTATCAATAGCCTTAACCCTTTTGTAGATAATACCGATACGCTGAATATCAGCTATGGTAATCCGGCATTGCATCCTCAATTGATACACAGTGTTTCCTTTCAAAACAGAATTAATAAGGGCAAAATATTTGCAGGCCTCACGCTTACCGGCAGTTACAGTGATGACAAAGTAATTTCAATAGCCCGGTATGACAATACAACAGGAGTTACTACAACCACCAGGGAAAATTTGGGAAAGGAATTACTGCTTAGTCTGAATGGGAATATAACTGCCAGGTTTAATAAAGCATGGACACTTTCAATCAATTCAAATATTGCCTACCTCAGTATTCAGAATAGTTTAAAGGCCAGTCAGCAGAATAAAGGCATTTCAGGAAGTATCAATGTCAACAATTCTTATAAAATAAATCCAAAGCTGACCCTCTCAACATTTTTGGCCTATTTCCGAAGCCAGGTTAGTATACAGGGATATTCAACCGGGCAGGTATTTTATAATCTATCAGCCTCCTACAAAATACTTAAAGAAAGAATGACGATCGGCCTTGTTACAAACCGGATTTTTGAAAAATATGGAATACTTAAGTCTTATGTTAAGGACCAGAATTTTTCAACTGAAAGTGTTTTCAAATTTCCGGTCCGTGTTATTGGCGTATCGCTAACCTGGAATTTTGGAAAGCTGAAAGAAAATGTTTCTAAAAAGAAAGGGGTTAGTAATGATGATGTGTTGTAAGAAAATAGGGGCAATAAAAAATTTGATAAATTAATAAGTTGTGAACAATACTATTTATTACCGTAAAAAGTGTTTAGTGTCATCAACAAAATCAATTAATTTAAGTTTGTTTTTTGCTTTGTACTATTGAGCTGCTTCGTAAGCTTCTTTCAACCATACCAGCAATTCCTTATCTACCTCGGCAACGCTGGTAATTTGCACCCTGTGCGTACACATAGCACCAAATGGCCCGGAGTTTTCCAATCGTTTCGTAATGGGCTTGCCGGTTAATTTTAACCCCAGGTCAATCCGGGTTTTTGTGGCAGGCTTTATAAGGACAAATTGTTTTTTACGAATAAAGCTTACACTGTCTTTTTTTGGAGTGATGGTTAATTCCTTACTGAACTTTTTAATTTCACTAACTAGCTTATTATAAATGGGCTGAAGGGTTTCTTTACCGGCATATTGGTTAGTCAACAAGTCATCATTATCAATAGAAGCCGCATCCGATTTTTTTGATTTAAGCGCTATAAAATTGGCAAAGCCATAAGTCAGACCATGGTTGGTTTTTAAGAACTCAATTATTTCTTTGTGCTTTTCAATTTTTGATTGTTGCACCACTTTAACCCAGTGTTCAAGGGGCTTACCGGTTTTCTCTAATAATCCTTTTTCCATAATACTGGTTATTTTTTTGTGCAATAAAAATACATTTTATTTAATACACTAGTGCCATTTTGAGGATGGGTAATTTGTCAAATCCTGCTTATTTGTTGAATGGTAAGCCCGGAAGCAAAATAATATTGTTGTATCCGGTATTTTTGATTGGTATAAAAATTTCAATGATGAAACTAAAGCTCGTAATCCTTTTTATCTTAACGATTAATTTTTTTTCTCTGCATGCACAGGATTCAAATAGCCCGTATAAAAGATGCATAGCCGGTATGCTGGTAAGTGGATGAAGACATTCACATTTATGCAAACAACAGAGATATATCGTAATGATAGCCTGAAACGAAAGGACACTTGGTATGAGGCAGCAGAATTTCCTGATAAGTTCCGTATTGATTTTGCTTTGCCAGATAGTGGCAATGCAGTAATATTTAAAGGAGATTCTTCTTACAGGTTCCGCCGTGGCAAATTGGCAAAAACTGCTAAGGATGCTAATGACCTTACTTTTTTATTGGGTGGTATGTACTTCTACTCTTATGAAACAGCCTGTTCAAAAATGAAAGACCTTGGATATGATTTGCAAAAATCATTTGCAACCACACGGAAGGGAGAACCTGTTTATGTTATTGGTGCTGCTGCTGAAAATGAAAAGGTAAACCAGATTTGGGT
>JANOGE010000234.1:0-4905 GCA_031414035.1 Chitinophagaceae bacterium
GCTTCCACTTACAGGTCCGGGAGCGATTACGAAATACACAGAGCCGCTGGTTCCGGGACTTTCAGTAACGGCATGGCCCAACCCGACGGTTAATTTCTTTAACCTGAAGGTGAACAGTCCTGATAAAGAAATGGTGCAGATCCGGATGTATGACATGGCGGGTAAACTGGTTCAGGCCAGGAGAGGAGTGCCGGGCGAAACCTATATAGTAGGTGAAGGAGCGGGATCCGGCACCTATATAATTGAAGTGAGCCAGGGCACCAAAAAACAAATGGTGAAACTGGTAAAACGGAATTAAGCAAACATAGCTTCAGTTAATATCATTAAGACTTCTAAAGTTTTTTAAACTTTAGAAGTCTTTTTTTATGTAATGAAGACTACCGTAGTTTTAGGAACTACGGTAGTCTATAGTTTTTAAAACTACGCTAGTCTATGCATGGGATAGTAACCGGCTGATAGCTTATGTTAAAAAACGTCATTGACCTGTAGTTTTAACACATTTAATTATTAAGAGCTGCCCTACATTCGGCCTACATTCGGGCAGCCATAAACTTCTTAAGTTTTTAAAACTTTAGAAGTTTAAAAAATATAATCATGGAACAGGGGCTATTTTATCATGTTTATAACCGTGGTAACAATAAACAACAAATATTTTTTGAAAAAAGAAATAATCACCATTTCCTCAAACTATTTGATAAATACCTGGCTGCCTTTGTTGATGTGTATGCTTATTGTTTAATGCCCAATCATTTTCATTTTCTGATAAAAATAAAAGAGGTTACCAAGACTACCGTAGTTTCTAAAACTACGGTAGTCTCTACCAATACACTGGAGAATGCTTTTAAAGTTTTTTTTATGGCCTATGCCAAAGGAATAAATAAGGAATACAACCGCACAGGAGCTTTATTTCAGCAAAAATTCAGGAAAAAAGAAATCACTGACGACGGCTATTTAACCTCAATTATCCAATACATTCATGCCAACCCTGTCGCCGCAGGATTATGTAAATCCTGTGAAGACTGGCAATTCAGCTCATATAATGCGATCATCGACACTGCACCCACCAAAGTTAAAAGAGCTGAAATTATAGAATGGTTCGGCAATAAAGAAATATTCATTAAGGTGCACCGGGAGCGGGAACTGGAAAGATATAAGATCAGGCATTTTTTATTTGGTTAAGATTAAGACTACCGTAGTTTAAAAAAACTACGGTAGTCTTAACAGCGACCGCAAAAGTGAAAAGAGAAGAATTTATTGAATGGTTTAGTAATAAAGAAATATTCATTAAAGTTCATCGGGAAAAGGTATTGGAAAGAGAAGGGATAAGGCGGTTTTTATTTGGTTAAGACTTCTAAAGTTTAAAAAACTTTAGAAGTCTTAAGGCATGCCCGGCGGCAAAGCAACGGTGTAGCACATATGCAAAACTTTCTGCGGATATGTTTATGGTTTCATTACCATGTTCATAACCTGTTGAAAAAAATAAAAATGATTTTTCTGTATAATAAATTTGGAGGTTAAATAAAAATCATTAATTTACACATTCATTACACTCTGTTTCCACAAAATAAAATCAAAATTCTTTTCCTGGTAAATTGTTAAGACGGCTCTCTGTACAGTGTTGTGCTTAATAATGAACAAAAGGATTGAAGGTATTCTATGTGAACCGGCCTGTATTATCTTCCAATATCCACTGAACATTTCCTCCTCAGTTATAAGTAATTTTTTTATGACCGTCAGTTTTCGCTGATGGAATAATTGTTTAATAAACAGTTTACTATATGGATATAAGTCCTTGTGCCATCAGCAGTCTTCACCGGCTTTGCTTAAATAATATAGACAGGAACATTATTCATCTCCCTACATCATTTATAAAATTCACTTTAACCTTAACCATTTCTACCTATACTTTTCAACCTGATAAAACACTTTTATGAAAAAATTCCTCCTCTTAATGATGATTGTTTTTGCAGCATTTTTTGCCAAAGCACAGCAAACCGAACGATTGCCTGTGATGGCTACTCCCGAGGAAAAACTGCTGAACCAGCAGCTTGAAAAACGGGCAAAATCAGAAAGGCCTCTATCGCTAACACCCTGGTTATTATCCAGAACACAAACTACTTCAACTCAGAATCTTGCACCAACCAATGTACTGGTAAATAATAATAATGGTGCTACCGCAACAAGTCAATTCACCCAAAGTGAAACCACCATATTGGCTTATGGTAATAATGTGATAACTGGTTTTAATGATGCCGGTTCCCGTTCCGGCGGAGCCAATCGCTTTACCGGCTATTCCTATTCAACCGATGGGGGCCTCACTTTTACCGATGGCGGTAATTTGCCGGTCAATGCAGGTGGAGACGCCGGGGACCCTGTACTGGCGAGGAATAATACAACCGGGAGGATATATTTCTCTACACTAGGCTTCAGTATCTCTACTATTCAGTTGTTCCGCTCAGACGATAACGGCTTGACCTGGCTGCCACCGGTAAATGCCACACCCGGGGGAAGTAGTGAAGACAAGCAATGGATGGCCGTAGATAATATGCCGGTTCATGAAATGGTAATCTGTATTTGATGTCACGCCGTTTTAGTGGTGCGGTGGGTATTTACTTTCACCGTTCTACCGATGATGGGTCAACTTTTTCAGCAGGCATACAATTATTTAACGGTGGACAGGGGGCATTTATTGAAGTAGATCCAGCGCATAACATCTATGCATTTTATATTAATGGTGCCGGGCAGATATTAATGAGAAAATCAACAGACCAGGGGTTAACATTTGCTGCCGCTGTTACGGTAGCAACCGGGCTTGGTGGCAGTAATGGTGACCTTGCACTTACCGGGTTAAGGCAGGGTACAGTATCATATGCCTCTTTCAGAAGCAACTCATTCCCACATGTAGCCATAAACCCGGTGAGTGGCCACATTTATGTTACGTATAATAATAACCCGGCCGGAGTTGATAAAGGGGATGTTTTTATGACCATGTCAACAGATGGCGGCGCTACCTGGAGTGCAGCGGTACGGGTTAATGATGATCTTACCACAACCGACCAGTGGCAACCAACCATAGCTGTATCTCCTGATGGTGCGAACCTTGGTATATTTTATTATAGCCGCCAGGAAGATCCTATAAATAATAACCTGTTTAAATACTATTGCCGTACGGCCGCCATCAGCGGAGCAACGGTAACTTTCAGGCCAAGCGGCCCCGTTAGCGATGTGGCTGCAGTACCTGAATTTGGCAGGGATGCCGTGGTAAATTCCACTTATATGGGAGACTATCAACAGGCTGCCGCAACGGCAACCGGCTTTTATGTATCCTGGGCCGACAGCCGTAGTGACCTGGCTATAGGGCCACCAAGAAAAGACCCCAATGTTTATTTTGCCAAAGTACCGCTTGAAGGAGTAGCTGGTACTTCGGTTCTAACCAGTACCACCGCACCTGTAATATCCGGGGGCAATGGTAATGCAACCATTGATGCGAATGAATGCAATTCTATAAGTATCAGTTTGACTAATGTAGGATCTGCAACGGCCCAAAGTATAAGTGCTGTAATCACAAGCAGCACGCCGGGGGTGGTAATTACGCAGGGCAGCTCGGCTTATCCCGATATTGCCCCTGCAGCGGCTGCTTCAAATACTACGCTCTTTAAGATAGCCACTTCAACAGGATATGTTTGCGGAACCAATATTCAACTCACACTTACCGTTACCTCTTCGGACGGGACTGTTGTATTTAACCTGGTTTTGCCTGCAACAACCCTGTTTGGGCCAGCGGTTTCATTTAGTAACAATACCGTTACCCCGATCCCCGATGTGACAACAACTAATATCCCGATTGCAGTATCAGGGATCACTACTGCTATTGGTAAAGTAACCATTTCACTTCACCTCCTGCACACCTTCGACTCAGACCTTGATATATCCCTGATAGGGCCTGACGGAACTACTGTTGATCTTTCATCTGACAATGGCGGTGCTGGTGAAAATTTTGGAACTTCATGTGATCCAGTTACTAACCGGACAACCTTTGATGATGCCGGCGTGAGTTCAATAATAGCAGGTTCAGCACCTTTCGTTGGTACTTTTATTCCGGAGCAAAGCCTTTCTTTATTCAACGGTAAATCCGGGCTGGATGTAAATGGAACATGGATATTGCGTATTGTAGATGACCTTGGCGGAGATGTGGGCACCTTTAATTGTGTTACGCTGAATATTGCAGCCAATCTTCCCTGCGATAATGACGGTGCACCGATTACCTGCCCGGCTAATATTACAAATGCTGTTAACCCGGTTACGTATACGGTTGGTACCAACTCATCAGGTCCGGTTACACTTTCTTATGTGTTCAGCGGAGCTACACACGATTTCGGCAGCGGAACAGGAAGTGGTTCTACTTTTAATACTGGAATAACTATTGTAACCGTAACATCTTCCAACGGTTGCATAGCATCTTCCTGCACCTTTACAGTTGAAGTTGTATGTACGCCACCGGTTATTACTGCACCAACAGTAACCCAGCCCACCTGTGCAACACCAACCGGAACCATTATAGTAAATGCAACCGGAACAGGAGCACTGGAATATAGTGTGAATAATGGAACTACCTGGCAGCCAAGTGCTACTTTCAGCGGCCTTGCAACCGGTAATTATTTTATTATAGTACGCTCCATAAGCGACCCAACCTGTTCTAATGCATATTCCGGCAACCCTGTTGTGCTCAATCCGGCTCCTACATCAGATTTAACTTGCCCGGCAAATATGGTTGTAACAATCACCGATGTGATCTGTTTCAAAGCGGTTAGTACACCGAACCCTACCATCTGCGGCACGCTTACAAAACTTACGTGGAAACTTACCGGTGCTACGGTGCTGAGCTCACCAACAACGGGTATCAAC
>JANOGE010000235.1:0-7650 GCA_031414035.1 Chitinophagaceae bacterium
GCCTGTGCAAAGCCAGTATGACTTTGTACAGGCAAGGTTAAATAATTATATAGCATTGATGGATTTTCCGCAATGGCGTACATTAAAGCCCGATATTGTTTTTGAACAAATTGATAATTTAATGATTAAAAGATTAAACGGATAGGATTGTGTAGGGGTTGGCCTATCCGTTTTGCCGGTAAAAAATTGATTTAATTACTTTTTTTGCGTCATCCTGCCGTATTTTTGTAACCCGATCACTGTCGGGTAAACACAAAATCTAATTCTTTCAATATGACCTGGAAATTTTTTTTCACTTCCTCAATTGGTAAGAAATTAACAATGGGCCTTACCGGTCTTTTTTTAATTACATTTTTAGTGGTACATGTTGGTGTAAACTCCTGCATTTTTGTTAATGATGGTGGTGAAACGTTTAATGCTGCCGCTCATTTTATGAGCCATAACTGGTTAATACGTATTATGGAGATCGGGTTATTTGCCGGTCTTATACTTCATATTATTCAGGGACTTCTGTTATGGAAACAAAATATGGCCGCAAGGCCGGTCAGGTATGCCGTTAATGATCCAAAAGAAAACAGTAAATGGTATAGCCGCTCGATGGGGTTATTGGGGACACTGCTTTTATTCTTTTTAATAATTCATATTTCAAAATTTTTTGTGGATACCAAAATAGCGTTGTATGCCGATGGAGGTATTAATGATGCCGGGCATAATTTATATTATGAAATGAAAGAAGAGTTTCAAACATGGTGGGTGGTGGTTATTTATGTTTTAGGAGTGATCTCCCTGTTCTGGCATTTGCTCCATGGTTTTCAAAGTGCATTTCAAACATTGGGAATAAATCATAAAAGGTACACACCGTTCATTAAAACCCTGGGTATTGGTTATTCAATTGTGGTATGTGTATTATTTGCTTTAATGCCCGTTGCTTTTTATATGGGATGGATACAGTAAATGGAATACGAATGAACTGATTAACTAATCTACAAATTAACTATACCATGTCTCTAGATTCAAAAGTACCGCAGGGCGAAATGGACAAAAAATGGGCCGATTATAAGGGCCATGTTAAACTTGTTAATCCTGCCAACAAGCGTAAACTGGAAGTAATTGTAGTGGGAACAGGCCTGGCCGGAGCTTCTGCTGCCGCTTCTTTGGGCGAACTGGGTTATAAAGTAAAAGCCTTTTGTTTTCAGGATAGTCCCCGCAGGGCTCACAGTATTGCAGCCCAGGGCGGAATTAATGCAGCCAAAAATTATCAGAATGACGGGGACTCTGTTTTCCGGTTGTTTTATGATACCGTAAAAGGTGGTGATTACCGTGCCCGTGAAGCCAACGTACACCGACTGGCCGAAGTGAGCACAGCAATTATTGACCAGTGTGTGGCACAGGGTGTGCCTTTTGCCAGAGAGTATGGCGGTTTATTAAGTAACCGGAGTTTTGGGGGTACCCAGGTTCAACGTACATTTTATGCAGCCGGGCAAACCGGTCAGCAATTATTATTAGGGGCTTATAGTGCCCTGGAAAGACAGGTGGCCCTTGGTAATGTAACCATGTATAACCGGCATGAGATGCTGGATATTGTAAAAATAGACGGAAAAGCAAGAGGAATTATAGCCAGGGATTTAATTAGCGGAAATCTGGAAAAACATTTTGGTCATGCTGTTTTACTCTGTACAGGTGGTTATGGAAATGTTTTTTATTTAAGTACCAATGCCATGGGCAGTAATGTTACCGCGGCCTGGAAAGCACATAAAAAAGGGGCTTTTTTCGGTAACCCCTGTTTTACACAAATACATCCTACCTGTATACCTGTTAGCGGCGATCATCAAAGTAAACTAACATTGATGAGTGAAAGTTTGAGGAATGACGGAAGGATATGGGTACCTAAAACAAAAGATGACAAAAGAAAAGCCGTTGATATACCTGAAGAGGAGAGGGATTATTATTTAGAGCGCAGGTATCCGGCCTTTGGAAACCTGGTACCCCGTGATGTGGCATCAAGGGCAGCCAAAGAAAGATGTGATGAAGGTTATGGAGTAGGCACAACAAAAATGGCTGTCTTTCTCGATTTTGCGGATGCTATAAAACGGTATGGGAAAATTGAAGCTGGAAAACAGGGTATTGCCCATGCAGATGAACTTGCAATAATAAAACTAGGTCGGGAAGTGGTGGAAGAAAAATACGGAAACCTGTTTGAGATGTATGAAAAAATAACCGGTGAAAATCCTTATGAAATGCCGATGCGGATTTACCCGGCTGTGCATTATACTATGGGAGGATTATGGGTAGATTATGAATTACAAACTACCGTACAGGGATTATATGCATTGGGAGAAGCTAATTTCAGTGACCATGGGGCAAACAGGCTGGGAGCAAGTGCTTTAATGCAGGGATTGGCTGATGGTTATTTTGTTATTCCTTACACGCTGGGGAATTACCTGGCTAATGATATTGCAACAAAATCAATTCCAACAACACATGCTTCATTTGAAGAAACTGAAAAAGCAGTTAGCGACCGGATCAATAAGCTCATGAGTATTAAAGGAAGCCAGACCGTGGAAAGCTTTCATAAACGTTTGGGAAAAATAATGTGGGATAAATGCGGCATGGCCCGTAATGTAAAAGGTTTGGAAGCAGCTATCACAGAGATCCGGCAAATTAAAAAAGAATTCTGGAGCGATGTAAAGATACCCGGTGAAATTAATGAAATGAATCCCGAGTTGGATAAAGCAGGCAGGGTAGCCGATTTTATAGAGCTGGGAGAATTAATGTGTATAGATGCGTTAAACAGAAACGAAAGTTGTGGCGGGCATTTCAGGGAGGAATCACAGACAGAAGATGGAGAAGCAAAAAGAGATGATGATCAATACGCTTATGTGGCCGCATGGGAATATAAACAGGAAAGTGACTGGCAGATAAATAAAGAGCCTTTAACTTTTGAAATTGTAAAACCCACGCAACGTTCATACAAATAAAATGAAAGTAAGCGGATTCACGTTTGTAAAAAATGCGGTAAAATACAGTTACCCGGTGGTTGCGTCAATAAGATCGGTTTTACCATTGGTTGATGAAATGATCGTTAGCTTGGGGGATTCGGAAGATGATACCAATGAACTGATAGCATCAATTGGGTCTGACAAAATAAAGATTATACATTCCGTTTGGGATAAAGGGTTGCTTGAAGGTGGTAAAGCGCTGGCAGTAGAAACGGATAAAGCCATGGATGCAACGGCATCTGACAGCGACTGGCTTTTATATATACAGGCTGATGAAGTAATGCATGAACAAGACCATAGCATCATCCTGAATGCCATGAAAAAATATAAGGATGATACCAGGGTGGAAGGTCTATTGTTTCATTACCATCACTTTTACGGCAGCTATAAATATATAGGTGATGGAAGAGAATGGTACAGTAAAGAGATAAGAATAATACGGAATAATAAAAATATCAGGAGTTACAGGGATGCACAGGGATTTAGATGGAAGGATAATAACAAGTTGCGGGTTAAACTGATAGATGCATACATTTATCATTATGGTTGGGTAAGAAACCCTTTGACGATGTATCAGAAAAGAGAACGGTTCGGCAAACTCTGGGATGGTAAGGGTGAAAGTGAAAAGACCAGGCTGGAACGGGAATCAAAACCGGTTCACTTTGATTATTCAAAAATTGATTCAGTAACTGTTTTTTCAGGAACGCATCCCCAGGTGATGAAGGCCTTAATAAACAAAGAAGACTGGAATTTTGAATGGGATGTAAAAAAGAAGAATTTTAAAAATACAAAGCACCGGGTTTTATATTTTTTTTGGAGGAAATTTGCATGGCGGCCATTTGAATACAGTAATTATAAACGTATTTAACCATTATGGAACATTATAACATGAACCTCACGTTAAAAGTGTGGAGACAGAAAAACAGCCGTGTTAACGGAAATTTTGATACCTACCAGGTAAAAAATATTTCTTCAGAGATGTCATTCCTGGAGATGTTTGATGTGTTGAATGAACAACTTATAACCGAAGGAAAAGATCCTATAGCCTTTGACCATGATTGCCGGGAAGGAATTTGTGGTATGTGCAGTATGTATATTAATGGCCGGGCACACGGGCCATGGACAAAGAACACCACCTGCCAGTTGCACATGCGTGCCTTTAAAGATGGCGATACCATTGTAGTGGAACCATGGCGCAGTAAAGCTTTCCCGGTAATAAAAGACCTGATGGTTGCCCGTGATGCTTTTGACAGGATCATCCAGGCAGGAGGGTTTATATCCGTTAATACCGGTAATGCAGTAGATGCTAATGCTATTCCCATTGATAAAAAAGATGCAGATACGGCTTTTGATGCAGCATCATGTATTGGTTGCGGTGCCTGTGTGGCTGCCTGTAAAAACAGCAGTGCCATGTTATTTGTCAGTGCAAAAGTTTCTCAACTGGCATTATTGCCGCAGGGAGGACCGGAGAGAGAATCAAGGGTGTTGAATATGGTTGCGCAAATGGATAAAGAAGGTTTTGGTAACTGTACCAATACCTATGCCTGTGAAGCCGAATGTCCTAAGGGCATATCTGTATCAAATATTGCCAGGATGAACCGGGAGTATTTAAAGGCAGGGTTAACAACGGAAGATTAAAATATTTTTTAATTCTTCTTCCTTTTTTGTTTTATAGTAAATACTCTTGACATATTGAATCCGAAATGGATATCGCCTTTAAAGAAATCGCCGGTAGTTTCGGTTATAAAAGATTTCTCCGTCATACCGGTTGAGTTTGTAAAATGTAATTGAAAAACATGGCCACCGGTTTCAATATCAAATCCAATAGCTAAAGAATTTTTTGTTCCTGTGATCATATAGTTTTCACCTTCTGCCAGTGATATTGGTAAAACATGATAATATTCAACATTAAAACTTAACCGCTTGGTTAATTTTATTCTTCCGCCAACACCCATAGCAAAAATATCATTTGGTTCTGTTACCGTTCTGGCAAGATTTGAATGTATGTATGATGGTATTAACTGTAACGAAAGTCCCTCGCTGAATTTACGTGCAATTAATAGTTGGTGAGCAAATGATAAACGGGAAGTATAATAATTCTGACGTTTTGGGTCTTCCCACTTTAACGTTTTAAGCATAACGGTAGATACAGCACTAACTGATATTGGCCAGGACCCGTTACCCCCCGTTGACTGTCTTATTATTTTAAACTTACCAAAACCGTCGTATTGTTTTTGATAAGTGCTCCGGCCTACTCCGATCATTAATCTTTTTGAAATACCGTAATCCAAACCTATGCGCATGGAAGCCTGGTCAAGTCCAAAAAGTTCGTAACTGCCTTTGTTTACCATACCAAAGCGGTGAGATATTTTTACATCCAAAACACCGGCTGCTGCATTTTCAATTGAATGGCCATTAATAAGCCTTGAAGTTTTAAATGTAGCAGTAGCATAATCTTTTTTCTTATCTTTCTTACTTTCTTCATCAAGCATTTTCATTAAATCATCCTGAGCATATATTTTTGGCAAGGAAATACCAAGCAAAAAGATAAATAGCATAAGGTTTTTCATCTATAATAATTTTAGGTGTTTAATTTTTTGGCTCATAAGTACAGTCAATAGTAATATCAATATCTTCAGATATCTTATCCGCCACCAGTGAAGGTATGCTGATATTAAAATCCTTGAGTTTTACATGGAATTTTGAAGACGCACTGATCTTTCCGGGTTTAATGGTTATTGAACCGGGAGCTGAAAGGTTTTTAGTAACGCCATGAAATGTCAGCTCTCCTTGTACAGTAACAGCGTAAGCACCTGCTTTTGAAAAATTTACACTTGAAAGATTTATGATCTTCCCTTTAAAACTGGCTTTAGGGTACTTATTACTTTCAACATAATTTTCATTAAAATGTTCTTCCATTAATGCACTGGCAAAATGAAAACTTTTTATTAAAATGGCAAAAACCATATCGCCTGTTTGGGTATTGATTATACTCGAAACCTCGTTATTTTCCGCTTCCACTTTTTCAGGTGATTTTGCCTGTGAGGTAAAAGAAACTTTGCCTGTTTTTGTCATCAACATATTTTGAGCATCAGCAAAAGGGGCAGAAATAAAGAATAATAAACAAAGAATTACTTTTTTCATAGTTTTTAATTTTAATTGTTAGGGGTACCTGAATTTATCCATTGCTGAATTTTTAAAATAGTGCAGTTGGCTAACTTTGCACCTCCTTTTGGCATGGTCCCGTTTATGATATCCATGGAGCTCATTAATCTGCCATTATTTGCCTGAATTTTTATGCCTGCATAGGTATCAAGAATAACACCGCTTGCAGCATCTGTACTGTTGTGGCATCCGCTTACATTACAACTGGTATTCATAACCGGTAACACATCACTTGAAAATTTTGCAGTAACTGATGTTGTATCACAGGGGAGTTTCCCATCCGGGTATAATAAATCTGCTTTATCATAATAACAACTTTCAAGTAGGAAAGCAGAAAGGGCAGTTGCAATAATAAATAGTAAGGTTTTCATAATGTAAATTTTGAACTAAGTATTTTAATTTAATTATTAAGAGAACCGGCAGAGATCCATTTTTGAATTTGTTCAATCCTGCAATCGGAGAGTTTAGTGCTACCCTGCGGCATAGCAATAAATCCAGCTTTATGTTGGATGCTGCCCATCAATTTTCCATTCAGCGCAATTGTTTTTACTGATGTATATGTACTTACATCAATGCCCCCGCCTAATGATGAAGGATTGTGACATCCTTTACAAAACGTATTCATAAGTGGCGATACAGCTCCTGAATAAGTAAATACAGTTGTATCACAATCATTACAGGCATTATTTTTGGCGCCCTGTAAAATCCATTTGTATATAATATCTTTTTGTGCCTGTGTAAATGCTGCAGCTGGCGGTTGGGGCATCCTGTCGCTTCCGGATTTGTTTAATACTTTATACAGTTCACTGTTTGCCGGATTACCTGGCCGTACGCCGCCGGTAGAGATAATTTTTGCATACGTGGTCAAATTAACGTCTTCTGCGTGTGTTATCGCATCATGACAACCACTCATTGCACAACTTGAGTTTAGTAAAGGCAGTACTTTATTTTGAAAATAAACAGTATCTGTGCTGCAGGTTTGTGTACCACCCGAAACAGGAGTATCAATTTCTGTTATGGGAATATCATGTTTGCAGGAATTTACCGATAAAAATAAAATAATTCCTCCTGTAAAAAATAATAATAATCGTTTGGCTTTCATTTTCTTTACTTAAGGGTTTAAAGAGTGGTCCTTCAAAAAGTATTGTAATTCATTTTTTATTTGTTATAAACTATGCATCTTACCAAAACAACATCTGTAAGATAACCTGTGCATATACCTTTTAGCATTGCAGAACCCCCGGATTTTATTTCAGGTGGTACAACTCCTTCAAGCGTACATCTTACGGTGCTCATGCCGGTGCCTTTCAGGGCAATTATTGTTTCTCCTTTCTGGTTTTTTGAGATTTCAGTTATTTCACCAGTTACGTCCAGCACTTTATCAAGGTACAGGCTGTTTGACCTGAGTTCATCATTTTCATAGTCAGTTGCCAGTTGTATCGAAGAAACGGATATAGCTTTTGTGGCTTCTATATTACGGTGTGGT
>JANOGE010000236.1:0-27488 GCA_031414035.1 Chitinophagaceae bacterium
TTAAAGCTGTTCTGCATGTAAAAACTCATGGCAAAAACGTCCAGGTTAACATTCCTGTCGCCACCACCAAAATTGGCTTTGTACACAGAATAATAAGAATTTACATTAACAAAGAAACTATACCATTTTTTCTGAAAAGGATAACTGACGTTCAGGCTTACGATATCCTGTGTAGCCAGGTTTCTTTTGGATAAAAAGCTTTTGGATCCATCAGTTGTATCCGGCAACTGTGTAAAAATATCTTTTACATGGCTGTAATTCAACTGCGTATTTAATTTGTATTTGTAGGTATGGGTTAATCCAAAACTATTTGTGTACTGCGGCCTGAGGTTGGTATTACCTTTCATAAAAGTGTAATCATTCAGTTTAAATTCAAAGGGGTTCAGGTCCTGGTATGCGGGCCTGTCAATTCTGCGACTGTATGTAATTCCATACTGGCTCATTGGATTTTTGTTGAACGTGAATGCTGCACTTGGAAATACATCGGTATAATTCCGGTGAGTTGAAGAATCGTAGTTCTCATAGGCATTTGTATTATTGTTATAATTCAGCCCCGTTGATTTTCCATTACTTACCGTATTCTCAACCCTTAATCCAACCTGGATCATGAACCCTTTAAATGCACGGTTATAATTTACATAGGCTGCATTAATATTTTCGGTGTATTCAAAACGGTTGCTCTTGTCTTTATCATACACTTCGTTGTTTCCATATACATTATACCGCTGAAAATCATTATCGGTTTTTACAAGTCCAATTTTACCGCCAAAACCAAGTCTGCCTTTATAAAAATTTCTTTCATAGTCTGCCTTAACCGCCAGGATATCAATATCTGTAGGAGAGATCATCCGGTAAACATTGCTGAATAATTTATTGATACCCGTAGCATCATAATAATCATTGGGCTGAAACTGGTTGCTTCGGATATTGAAATTTCCGTAATCCAGGTCAATATTTAACTCGGTGCCCCCGCTAACGGCATAGCGGTAATTGAGGTTTGCATTTGCGGTGCTGCGTTTTGATTCGTTATTGCCAGATGCCAAAAGTAATCTTACGAGGGAATCGTTTGGTTTATAAATGATATCCATCGGGCCTTCAGTTTCTGTAATATTTTTAGCCAGATTACCATTCACAACAAATCCAACAGTACTCTTTTTATTGATAAAAAAATCAGCACCGGCTTTGTAATTGTTTCCATACCGGTTGCGGTTTAACATCCGGTTTCGCTGGTCAAAAATACTGTCGCCCTGTTCCCTGTAAAAAACAAAATTCATTTCATTAATTCCTGTATTGAAATTGTAATTACCAAAAATGTTCATTTTTTTGTTCCGGTGATTTAAAGCCAGGCCGGTATTGTATTTGGCATAGATCCCGATATTGTAGCCGGCATTTACATTTCCATTGGTGCCAATGGTTTTATCTTTTTTCAGTTTGATGTTGATGATACCGGCGTTGCCGGCTGCTTCATATTTGGCAGATGGGTTCGTAATTATCTCGATCGATTCAATCTGTACCGATTGTAAGGATTTAAGGTAACTGGCAAGATCGGCTCCGGTTAGCGGGCTTGGTTTCCCGTCTATATAAACCTGTACACCGTTTTTACCGGCAAGGCTCAGGTTATCGTCTTTATCTACCATCACTCCCGGTGCTTTGCGTAATAATTCCAGGGCATCATTACCTACAGCATTGATGGTACCCTCAATATTTAAAATGGTTTTATCTGCTTTTACTTCCACCATTGGTTTTTGGCTGGATACAGTAACACCTGCCAGGTCTTTGGGGGCAGGTAGAACAGTGATAAGCGGGACGGTTGTATTTTCATTTTCCTTTAACTCAAATATGGCAGACCTGGTTTTCTTCATTCCGGCTGCCGTGGCACTTACAAAATAACGCCCGGATTTTACCTGTACGATTTCGTAATTGCCTTTAATGTCTGTTATGGCTGTTTTTAAAAGCGAAGAGTCTTTAGCAGAGTGCAGCATAATGGTAGCTGCAGCAATGGCCTTTCCGTTATTGTCATTGATCTGACCGTTAATTTTTGTAACGTTTTGTGCAAATATATTAAGGGTTGCAAGTTGGCTGATAGTTAAAATCAGCAGTAATTTTTGTTTCATGGTTATACTTTATGTTTCTGTTTTTCAAAATCTGATGCAAATTAGACAAGGCAAATTGTAATGCAATTGTCATAATTCATGAGTTGTGCTTTTTTAAGGATGAATGGTAAATAATTGGACTTAATTATTGATGAAGACGGATTAGAAACAGTAATATTTAAAAACGATCATTTTAAAGTTCACTGCTAATAACGTTTTCCATCACTCAGCAAATTCCAGAATATCTCCGGGTTGGCAGTTCAATACTTTGCAAATAGCTTCCAGCGTACTAAAACGAACAGCTTTAGCCTTACCTGTTTTTAATATGGAAAGGTTTGCCAGGGTTAAATCCACTTTTTCCGAAAGTTCATTTAACGACATCTTTCTTTTAGCCATCATTACATCAAGGTTTACGATTATAGGCATGGTTATACGGTTAATTCGTTTTCGGTTTGAATTTCAACTCCTTTTTTAAAAATTTGAGAGATAACAAAAACCAGCCCTGCATAAATTATTAACTCTGTAGAAAGCATTTTGCCTTCCAGATCAGCCACATCTTTTGAAAGCCATTTCAACTGACCATTATAGATCAATACTGCTACCCACACCAGTATGAGTGTGTAGGCAATATTTTCCAACTTTTTAGCCACTTGCATAGTAAAGGGGTTTGTCATTTTGATAGTACTAAGCACTTTAATAACTATGTAAGCGGTGTAAGCCTCTAAAATCAGTATTGCAGCTTTTAATGTAATGATTCCTGTATAATACCAAACATCATATTGCCTCAGGTTATCCCAATCCATCCCTTTGTACAGTTTGGTTACCATCTTTGGATTTGCTAAACCTATCCCATAGGTAACTAGTAAAGCGCCTGCTTCAATCATCAGGCCGATAAAAGTGATCCAGGCCAGTACATTCATCACAACCAGGATTGTTTCTGTTTTTGTTTTAGTACTCATGTTGCTCGTTTTTAAAATTGAAAAGCAAATATAGGTAAATATTTATTGATAAACAATAAAAATATATCTTTATTTAGTAAAAAATTATCCACACCCCATAATAATGCTGTAAACAGGATCTCTTTAGGCAAACTTGTTACCCTCTTTTGAATTCCTCGATTTCGTTAAGAAAATCCTGTGCCTGCATTACAGAAATGTGCTCGGGATCGTTTTTTACTAAGGCTTTAACCCATTTTTTGTGCATGTTGCCGGGAGTAAGATTTCTGTATAACCAAATGGTGAATACTGTAAAAAGCATGGTAATGGGTAAAGCGATCAGCCAGAATTTAATACCACTGCCTTCAATCATTCCGGTACTCCAGAACCAGGTTGAATAAAATGGTGTTTGCAAAAGGATAAACCGGCTGTTAAAGGTAGAAGCCTGTAATTTGGAAAGTTTTTTTTGTGTGTTGGTAATGGGTTGGCTGTAATCTAATTCATTAATGATAACAATATGTTTTATATAAAGAGCAATGGCCAAAATGGTGATCAGCATGATCATACCAGCCGAAACCGTAAAATAAATGTTTTGTAGCTGATTGCCATATATAAGTACACCTAAAAATAAAGACCATACTATTCCCAGTATAACAGCAACCAGTTTTAATCTTGCCAAACCTTTAAGTTTTGACTTTGCTTTTTGTTTTTGCATAGACTCCAGGATGAAAAGATTTAATTTCATCGTTCTGTCCAATTTTTCTTCCTGGGCTTTCCACAGGTTTTTTAAGCTAATGTCTTCCATGATTTTAATTATTCAGTGTTGAAAATTTTTGTTTTAGTTTATTTTTTATACGGCTGATACGGGTGGCCACATTGGTTTCTGTAATACCCATTATTTTCGGCTATCTCGCTGTACGTTTTTTCTTCCAGGTAAAGTATCATCAATGCCTTATCCAGTTCCTTCAGTTCATTAATGAATTGCTGCAGGATATTTATGTTTTTTTCCAGCTCATCCCTGTTTTCTTTTTCGTCTTCATTTTCTGTATCGGGCTCTGCCAGTTTAATGATGGCTTCCGCCGTTTTGGTTTTCCGGTAAAAAGTAATGGCTACATTCAATGCCACCCGGTACATCCAGGTAGAGAATTTTACACTGCTGTTAAAGTGACTGTATGATTTCCACAACTGGTAAGTTATCTCCTGGGCCAGGTCATCCCGGTCTCTGATATTTTTACAGTATGAATTACATATTTTATAAATGATGAGTTTATGCTCTTCCATACGCTTTAAAAACTCTTCTTTGTTGTTTTGCATGATCATCAATCCTAAGTAACAGTATTTTCTTCATTATTCGCAACAGGGTCAAAAAAATCACAGGGTTAGTTAATAATTTTAAAAAATAGCTTTAAAAAGGGCATCGGTAAAGCCTTAACTTTGCCGCCAATTATTATGAAGACAAGATCAATTAAAAAGGATAAGGTAAACATCATTACGCTGGGGTGCAGTAAGAATATGGTGGATAGTGAAGTGTTAAGCGGACAACTGGTTGCCAATGAAATTGAGGTGGTGCATGAGAACACAAAAAAGGATCATAATATAGTTGTAATAAACACCTGCGGTTTTATTGAAAAGGCAAAAGAAGAAAGTATAAATACCATTTTGCAACAGGTAGAATTAAAGCGCCGGGGTAAACTGGATAAGGTTTATGTTACCGGTTGCCTTAGCGAACGCTATAAAAATAACCTGGAAGAGGAAATACCGGAAGTAGATGCCTACTTCGGCACGATGGAACTGCCTAATATTTTAAAACAATTTGATGCCGATTATAAAAATGATCTGATGGGTGAACGATTATTGTATACACCCCGGCATTATGCGTATATGAAAATAAGCGAGGGCTGCAACCGTACCTGTTCATTTTGTGCCATTCCACTGATGCGGGGGCAACATATAAGCCGGCCAATTGAATCACTGGTTGATGAAGCCAAACGCCTCGTTGACCGTGGTGTAAAAGAAGTGATGCTGATAGCACAGGAGCTGACTTATTACGGTTTGGATATTTATAAGAAAAGGGAGTTACCCAAATTGCTGCACGCCCTTGCCGATGTAAAAGGACTTGAATGGATACGGTTGCATTATGCTTACCCATCCAAATTCCCGATTGAGATCATTGATGCCATAAAAGAAAGAGACAATATTTGTAATTACCTGGATATGCCACTTCAACATGCGGCCAATAACATGTTGAATTTAATGAAGCGGCAGATAACCCGGGAAGAGATGGAGGAGCTGATCGGGGAGATCAGAAACCGTTTACCGGATATTTGTTTACGTACCACATTAATAGCCGGCTTCCCGGGCGAAACCAGGGATGATGTGGAAGAACTGAAAATGTTTTTACAAAAAATGCGTTTCGACAGGGTGGGCATTTTTACCTACAGTCATGAAGAAGGAACCGGTGCTCATGACCTGGTTGATAATATTCCTGCAGAAGAAAAAGAAGAACGTGCACAGGAGATCATGGACGTACAACAGGAAATAAGTCTTGAAAAAAACATGGAGAAAGTAGGCATGACCTTTAAGGTATTGATCGATAAAAAAGAAGCAGGCCGTTATTTGGGCCGTACTGAATATGACAGTGTGGAAGTGGATAATGAAGTGATCATTCAATCCCGGAAGAAACTGGTGATTGGTGATTTTGTAAATGTGAAGATCACCAAAGCATATGATTACGATATTGAAGGAGAGGTAAGCCCCCTCTGATGAACTTCGTTCGTTCTCATCCAGAGAACCCCGAAAGGGGAGAATTGAAAAGGTAAAATTATTTGACTATTAAGCTGATTAGCTAAAATTGTTTATTATTGAATAATGATTAATACAGCGAAGCCTATATCTTACCAGTCCACAGGAAACTTTTCAAAAATGGTTTTGGATTATATAAAAGGAGTTGAGAAGCTTCTTCCTTTTTATGTACATCCGGTTTCTGAAGCCGGAATAAAAGCGGCTGTTGAAAAGCGAAAATTGTACCCTACAGACAGAAAGTTATTGGTTGATACATTACAGAAGCATTATGGGGAGCAAAACCCCACAAAGCGGCAACAGCTGAACATACAACAGTTAAGCAACAGCCATTGCTTTACGGTTACCACTGCACATCAGCCCAATATTTTTACCGGGCATTTATATTTTATGTATAAGATCCTGCACGTTATTAAGCTTTGTGAAAAGCTTAAAACAGCAATGCCGGAGAATGATTTTGTTCCGGTTTTTTATATGGGCAGTGAAGATGCTGACCTGGAGGAACTGGGGCATGTGTATATCAACGGCATTAAACACGATTGGAAAACAAAGCAGACCGGTGCAGTTGGCCGTATGAAAGTGGATAGGGCATTGGTAAAAATGCTTCTTGATATAGAAGGCGAGCTGACCGTGCAACCATACGGACAAGAGATCATTGAACTGATGAAAGCCTGTTATACCGAAGGGGCAACAATTGAACAGGCTACTTTTAAATTGATAAACACATTGTTTGGGGAATATGGGCTGATCGTTTTATTACCCGATAATGCAGATTATAAAAGAGCTTTTATACCGGTTGTTGAAAAAGAATTGAATGAACAATTTTCTCACCGTATTGTAGAAACAACAGTTGCCGGTTTGCCAAAGGAATATAAAGTGCAGGCGGGCGGCAGAGAGCTGAATTTGTTTTATTTGAAAGATGATATCCGGGAAAGGATTGGGAAAGTCAATGGGCAATGGTCAATTGTAAATAGTAAACTAACATTCAATGATCAGGAAATTATAAAAGAACTTAAAGAATATCCCGAACGTTTTAGTCCCAATGTGATCCTCCGCCCCGTTTTCCAGGAGATGATATTACCCAATATTGCTTTTATAGGAGGGGGAGGAGAAATTGCTTACTGGCTGGAATTAAAAAAAGTATTTGAAGCGGTACAGGTACCATTCCCTCTTTTGGTTTTGCGAAATTCATTCTTATTGGTGGAAAAAAAGTATAGTGAAAAAGCAAAAGCGTTGGGTTTTTCCATACCGGATATGTTTAAAACCGAAAATGAATTGTTAAATGTACTGGTTAAAAGGGACACTGATGTACAATGGAACCTGGAAAAAGAAAAACAGGAAATGCTCCGGTTTTACGCAACATTAAAAGATACGGCCGGTGCAGTTGATATTACCCTGCAGCCACATACTGAAGCGCTGAGAAGCCTTGCACTGAATAAGATCAGGGCCCTGGAAAAGAAAATGTGGAGAGCCGAAAAGAAAAAATTTGAAGCACAGCAACGGCAGTTACACAAATTAAAATATCAGTTATTCCCGCTTCATAATTTACAGGAACGTATTGAAAATGTGATGCCCTTTTACGCAAAATGGGGTAAAGGGTTAATCGATGCTGTTTATAAAGACTCTTTAGGGCTGGAGCAGGAGTTTGTGATTTTGGAAGAGCTGTAATTATAATATTCAAACGGGGTACCTGACACCGATCCGTTTAAAATAGCCCCGGCACCTGATTGCGGGATGTAAACTGACTTAAATTTTATTTTACGGTAAAAAGGTTTATTTTTAATAAGCGTTAATTTAGGTAACTGAATGATCAATAAAATATGTTAATTTATGGCAACCGTAAAGAATATTTTAGAAGCTAAAGGGAATGCAACATTTTTTATTACTCCGGATACGTCTGTTTATCAAGCCCTGGAATTAATGGTTGAAAAAAATGTGAGTGCCCTTTTGGTAATGGAAAATGAAAAACTGGCCGGTATTTTTACTGAAAGGGATTATGCCCGTAAGGTGGTTCTTAAAGGAAAAAAATCAAAGGAAACACAGATTGGCGAAATCATGACCGGGAATCTGATCACCGTTTCACCCGAAAGTTCCATTGATGAATGTATGGCATTGATGACCGGTAAATACATAAGGCATTTACCGGTTATAGAAAATAATAAATTAGCCGGTATAATATCAATCGGTGATGTGGTACGGCATATTATAAAGGAGCAGAAATTTATTATTGAGAATATGGAGCAATACATAGCCGGAACCTGATCTTCTCAGAACTGTGACGTTTCATTAATAGGAATGAAGGTGATGCCCTGTAGTACTTTACAGGACCGTTTTGTAAACCTTATGCTTTTTTATTCAAAAAATGGTAATACTTTTTTACCATTTCGAAAGTAAAATATGCACTTTCGTGTCATTGCGAACTTTTTACAATTCAATAAAAATTCAATTAAGGCATACTGTACTGGCGAAATTCATTTCCGGGTTTTATTTAAAGCCGGAAATGAACAAAATCATATTTACAACGATAATAGTATGAAGTACAAATGTCCGTAATCAAAAAACGGTAAACCCCAAAGTGCAAAGATCCTATATCAATCAAACTCATTCCTGAAACCCAAACTCTTTACGTTCTTAACACTTTCCATCACAATATCATCCTGGTATTCTTTAAAGGCTTCCAGTTTTCCGGCAATAGAAGTATCGTGCAGGGCCAGAATTTGTGCGGCAAGTATGCCTGCATTCTTTGCGCCATTTAAAGCAACAGTGGCTACCGGCACACCGTAAGGCATTTGTAAAATAGAGAGAAGAGAATCCCAGCCATCAATACTGTTGGAAGATTTTACGGGCACTCCAATTACGGGTAAAATAGTATTGGCAGCGATCATGCCCGGCAAATGCGCAGCACCACCGGCCCCGGCTATAATAACTTTTAAACCACGTTCTTTTGCCCTGGTAGCATACTCCCGTAATCGTTCAGGCGTTCGGTGTGCTGATACAATGGTGAGCTCAGGTTCTACTTCAAACTGGCGTAGCATTTCGGCTGCACCGTTCATTATTTCCAGGTCGCTTTCGCTGCCCATTACAATGCCAACAAGGGGATTACTCATTTGTATTTATTTTTTTGCAAGTTAATTATTTCACGCCAAGCCGCAATGGAGCAAAGGAAATACAAAGGAATAATTTGCGGCTTATGTATTTTTTTGCGCCTTTGCGTGTAAACTATTTCACCAGGTCACCCTTCAACTTCAGCAATTCTGTTTCGGCTAACTTGCAATTGTACCGGGCCGCAATAAGCCGGTCGTAGGCATCTGCAAGGCTTTTCTGTGTTTCCCTTAAGTCCAGGTTAGTGGAAATGCCCAACCTGAAACGTTCTACTGCAATGAACACATTTTCCTTTGCCAACAGAATGTTGTCTTCTTCCAGCGCCAATGTTTTTTTCTGTAATTCATAATCTTTAAAGGCAATGGTAATACCCAGGTCGATCCTGGCTTTTTGATTTTGATAAGAGATCTTCAGGTAATCCATATCCAGTTTTGTTTGGTCTATCTGCCGTTTTGTATTGAAGTAGTTTAAGATCGGTATGGATATGCCTATCCCGTAATTGAAACCGTTGTTGCGGCTGTACAACGGCGTAAAAGGATTTACCACGGTTGTATTATCCGTTTTGGAATAATTGTAAGCAGAGTTAAAGCTTAATACCGGGTACCGTTCTGCTTTTCGCTCTTTTAATGTGAGTTTTGTAATATCAATATTTTTTTTTGTGAGCAGCAATTGAGGATTGGTATTTTCTACTCCGCTCATTATATCTCCGAGAATGATGTTATCGGAAAAAGGGATGGTATCCGAAACTTCGTAACGGGTATTCATAGCAACATTCATCAGCTGGTTCAACAGATCTTTCACCTGTTCTATTAATGTTTGCTGCTTTAAGCGTGCTGCTTTTTGAGCATTCAGATCTACCTTACCCTGTAACAGTTCGGGCCTGGCACCCAGGCCCACGCTTAATCTTTTTTCTGCCAGCTTAACCCTTTCTTCGGTAATACTCATTTGCTCTTCAATAGCCAGCAACAGTTGTTTTTGCCTTACAATATTGTAGTACGTATTAATTACCTGGGCAACAGCTGTCACCATTTGATCTTTTATATTCAGTTCACCCAATTTTACAAACTCTGCCAGCTTATCTTTTGTGGCAAACATTTTTAATCCATCAAAGAGTACCCAGTTCAGTTGCACAGAACCTGATATGTTATTGGAGCGGATACCGTTACTTTCTCTTTTGGTGCCATCCGTAAATTTTTGCTTTTGATTATTATTGTTGTAAACCAAACCTGTTGATGCATTTAGCCTTGGTAAAAAGGCGGCCCGTGCATAAGCGTTATCCAGCGCATAAGAACTGGAATCATTGCGTACTAATTTTATCTCGTAATTATTTTCAAGTGTGGAAGAAATGGCCTGCTCAACCGTTAATTTGTTTTGGGCAAACAAGGGCTGGCTGAAACCAGCAATTAAAAACGAGAGAGTCTGTATTTTAAATAAACGGTTCATTTAATATTTTTAAAACATAATTAATTTTTATGTCAGCCTTTTTAGCATAACCGCTTTTTTTTTAATACCTCACGTCATTGCGGCTTTAACATTTCTTCCGGTTATTTATTTTAAACAAACTTTGCTCTTTCATCCATTTCATCCAGAGCATTTTTCTTTTTCTTTGTTGAAAGATAGGTGTACACAGCCGGTATAACAAAGAGCGTAAGCACCAGCGAAAATAATACGCCGCCTACGATAACTATTCCCAATGGTATACGGCTGGTGGAAGCATCACCCAGCGACAGGGCCAGCGGCAATGCACCCAGGCTCATGGCGAGGCTCGTCATGATGATGGGGCGAAACCTGGCCACTGATGCGTCAATAACCGCAGGAATTTTTTCATTACCGGCCAGCCGTTTTTTATTTGCAAAATCCACAATTAAGATCCCGTTCTTGGTTACCAGCCCGATGAGCATAATCATACCTATCTCGGAAAAAATATTCAGCGTTTGGTTAAATATCCATAGGGAGAGTACAGCACCTGCAATGGCCAGTGGTACCGTTACCATGATGGTGAAAGGATCAATAAAACTTTCAAACTGTGCAGCCAGTACCAGAAAAATAAGCACCAGCGCAAGAAAAAAGGCAAAAGAAGTATTGCCGGAGCTTTCTGCAAAATCCCTTGATGAACCACTGAGCGATGTGGTAAATGTTTCATCCAGTATTTTTTTTGAAATTTCCTGCATGGCTTTGATGCCATCACCTACTGTTTTGCCGGGTGCCAGCCCCGAAGAAATAGTAGCCGATTTATACCGGTTGAAATGATAAACCGTGGGTGGTGTTACTTCTTCTGATAACGTGATCAGGTTATCCAGTGAAATGGCATCACCACGGGAATTGCGTACATAAATATTTTTAAGGTCCGATGGGTTATCCCGGTCTGAGCGTTCAACCTGTCCGATAACCTGGTATTGTTTTCCCTCCCGGTTAAAATATCCCATCCGGCGGTTGCTCATGGAGAGTTGTAATGTTTGAGAGATGTCATCAATGCTAACGCCAAGGGCGCTTGCTTTCATCCTGTCTATATTTACCCGCAGTTCTGGTTTATTAAATTTGAGATCTACATCTATACCGATCAATGCAGGGTTTTTGTTGGCTTCTTCCAGAATCTGCGGTAATACTTTTTTAATTTTTTCAGCATCTGTATTCTGTATAACAAACTGTACCGGTTGGCCGCTGCGGCGGGTTACAGCAATAGTTTGTTCCTGTAAAGCAAAAGCCCTGCCTTCGCTGAAACGGGAGAGGTTTTTATTTACCCAGTTCACCACTTCCTGCTGGCTTCTTTTACGTTCCATGGGACTGCACAATGTAACCCTTACAAAACCGGAGTTGGAAGAACCGGAGCCACTAAAGCCCGGTGCGGTCATGCTAACCATGTATCTTTTTTCGGGGATAGAATCAATTAAAAAATTAGAAAGCTTATCCATGAATTTATCCATGGCATCATAAGCGGTACCTTCGGGTGCGGTAACCGACAAACGGAAATTGCTTTTATCTTCCATGGGTGCCAGTTCACTCTGTAAATTTCTCCCAAAAAAATAAATGATGGAAAAACAGGCAATGATGATGGGGAAAGCGATCCACCTCCATTTAATAAAACCAGTTAATGCCCGCCTGTATCCATTTTCAAGATGATGAAAAAAAGGTTGTGTTTTAGTATAAAACAAGGAGTGCCTGTGCGCTTTACCCGACAGAAAAACATTCAGTATGGGTGTTAAACTAAGTGATACAAATGCAGATAGTAACACAGCACCGGCAACCACAATGCCAAACTCACGGAAAAGCCTGCCTACGAATCCCTGTAAAAAAAAGATAGGTATAAATACAACAGCCAAAGTGATGGATGTGGCTATTACTGCAAAATAAATTTCTTTAGAGCCTTCCCTGGCGGCCTGCCACTTGGGCATACCGCCTTCAATCTTTTTATAGATGTTTTCTGTTACCACAATACCATCATCCACCACAAGCCCTGTTGCCAGTACAATGGCTAATAGGGTAAGTACATTAATGGTAAAGCCCGAAATGTACATGATAAAGAAAGCGCCGATCAACGATACGGGAATATCTATCAACGGACGGATGGCAATTAACCATTCCCTGAAGAAAAGATAAATGATGAGTATGATCAGGATAAATGCAATGAATAAGGTTTCGCCAACCTCTTTTATCGACTTCCGGATATAATCTGTCTGGTCGGACGAGATCTCCAGGCGTATATCGGCAGGCAGGTCTTTTTTTATCTGTTCAAAACGTTTTTTTATTTCATCTGAAATGGCAATATAATTGGTGCCCGGTTGCGGAATGATGGCAATGGCGATCATGGGAATACCGCTTTCCTTTAAAACACTTTCTTCATTTTCGGGGCCGAGTACGGCTTCACCTACATTTTTTAAACGGATAACAGAACCATTGATATTTTTTACGATCAGGTCATTAAATTCTTCCTCCGTATTAAGCTTTCCGAATGTCCGGATAGAAAGTTCCGTGGCATCACCTGATATTTTTCCGGATGGCAGTTCTACATTTTCCCGCAGTAATGCCGTTTGTACATCACCCGGTGTGAGGGAATAAGCGCTGAGTTTTTCGGGGGAGAACCAGATACGCATAGCATATTTTTTTTCGCCCCAAACAACCACGTTACTTACACCCGGCACGGTTTGCAAACGTTCAACCAGGTTATTGTTGGCAAACTCTGTTATCTGTAATGAGTTGCGGATCTGACTTTGCAGTAACATAATGATAACGGGATCATTACTGTTATCTGCTTTAGATACTACAGGGGGTGCATCCAGGTCGGTGGGCAGTGAACGGGCCGCTTGCGAAACCTTATCACGTACATCATTGGCCGCTTCTTCCAGGTTGGAACCCAATACAAATTCCACTGTAATATTGCTGCTGCCCTGCGAACTTTGTGAAGATATATTTTTAATGCCTGCAATGCCATTGATGGCTTTTTCAAGCGGTTCGGTAATTTGTGTTTCTATGATCTCGGCATTGGCGCCCGGGTAAGAAGTACGTACACTGATATTGGGAGGGTCAAGTGCAGGAAAATCACGTACACCCAGGAAATAATAGCCAATGGCACCAAACACCACAATGAGGATGTTGAGTACAATAGCAAATATGGGCCTTCGTAAACTGAATTCTGAGATATTCATACCCCCGGCAACTTTATTTATTTACAAGTCGTTCTATTAAGTTTTAAAATTCACCCGGAAAGCCGTCTTCGACAAGCTCAGACTGACAGCTTTCTGTCATGTTGAGCTTGTCGAAACATTGACAGAATGCGGCTTTTAAATGAAATTTATTTTTTAATAATACAATACGTTATTTATTTATTTTATTGAGTTCAACTTTTGCATCGGGCTTAAGGCTCATTAGCCCGGTGGTGATAATGGTATCGCCTGCTTTTAGCCCACTGGTAATTTGTATAAAAGAAGTATCCCTTATACCGGTAGTTACGTCTGTAAATGTTGCAGTTCCACTTCGGTAAACGATCACTTTTTTCCCACGAGCCTGTGGTACTATAGCCTGTGTGGGTATCATCAGCCCGTTTGGATCAGCATTAAAATCGGAAACTACTTTTGCAAAAACCCCGGGTAATAATTTTCCATCGTTGTTGATAACCAGCGCCCGTATGTTCTGGCTTCGTGTATTTTCGGCAAGACCCGATTCAGAAGCGATGATCCTGGCAGTATATTTCTTTGCATTACCCTCAACCGTAAAATCAACAGATTGACCTGGCTTTAAACTACCCATAAATTTTTCAGGTAAAACAAAATCTAATTTTAACTGGCTGTTCTGCCGGATGGTTGTCAAGGTTGTTTGTGGGGTGACATAAGCACCCGAACTGATATTTTTTAAACCAAGGGTTCCGTTGTAGGGCGCCCTTATTTCCGTTCTGCTGATATTTGTTCTTAAAATTTCCATTTCGGCCCTGATGATATTTACCTGAAGGGCACTCAGGTCATATTCCTGCTGGCTTACACCACTGATCTTTAACAGTTCTCCCATTCGTTTAACCGTTTGCTCAGCCACTGCAACCTGTACATTCAGTTTTTTTAATTGAGCCTGAAGGTCACCATCATAAATTTTTGCCAGTAAAGTTCCTTTACCAACGGGTTTTCCTTCATTGAGGTTGAGGTAAACTAACCGGCCCGAAATTTCGGGATTAATCGCTGTTGTTTCGTTGGCAATGATAGAACCCGGGAGCTCTGCTTTGTCACTTACCGGCATTGTTTTAACAATAAAGCCTTCTACCTTTTGGACGGATGGTTTGGCAGCAACCAGGGCATTATTTTCCTTTGCAGCACCTCCGCAAGCCGACAGTAAAAGAATAAGTGTAGTGCTGTAAAAAAAGTTAAGTCCGACAGTTATTGGATTATAAAAAACTGCTTTCACCCGTTTTGGTTTTATTTAGGCAATAAATTTAAGTCATATTCAACAGCTTAAATACTTTTTTATATAACTGGTAAAGGTTAACCGGTGGTTATTACTTTAACGGTTTGTTTGATCCGGTTGGCCTGGTGAATCAATTCCTGTTTTTCTTTACTTAATATGGTGATATGCCCCATTTTCCTGCCGGGCCTGGTCTCTTTTTTTCCATAAATATGTACAAATACATTTTCAATCTGAAGAATTTCATTTAGGCCTTCATAAACAGCTTCTCCGGTAAAACCTTCTGCACCCAAAAGATTTACAATGGCAGCCGGTAATATAGGTTCGGTACTTCCCAAAGGATAACCCAGCATTATCCTCCAGAGCATATCAAATTGCGAACTGTAATTTGCTTCTATGGTATGATGGCCACTGTTGTGAACCCTGGGTGCTGTTTCGTTTACAAAAACCTGGTCATCCATATCTACAAATAATTCAACGGCAAAGATGCCCGGGCTTTTAAGATCTTTAACCACTTTTAAAGCAACGGCTTCAACCTTCCACAACACTTTATCCGGTAGATGGGCAGGGCTGATCTGGTATTCGAGTACATTAAGACGGTTGTCAAAGACCATATCAACAGAAGGATATAATGCATTTTCTCCTGCATCATTTACCGCTATAATCACCGCAATTTCTTTTTTTATGTGGATTAATTTTTCTAAAACAGCCGGTGCATCAAATCCTTTATTAAAGTCCTCTTTGGTTTTTAATAATTCTACTCCACGTCCGTCATATCCGCCCAGGGCTATTTTATGTGCAGCCGGTAAAAAATGTAGATGTTGGTTTAAGCCTGATCTGTTTTGTGTGATCACAAATTCAGGGGTAGGGATCTCATTGTCTTTATAAAACTGCTTTTGCAGCATTTTATTTTTTATGATCTTCAGTGCCGATGGTTTTGGGTAGATCCGTACGCCTTCGCTTTCTAATTTTTCCAATGCGGCTTCATTCACCGCTTCAATTTCAATGGTTAATGCATCCAGGCCTTTTCCAAAATGGTACACATCGTCAAAATTGCTGATATCACCTTTGGTAAAATGATGACAGAGATGGGCCGCCGGGCAGTTTGTATCATTTTCCATTACAAATGTTTCTACCGGGTAATTGGCCGCAGCCTGTAACAGCATTCTGCCTAATTGTCCACCACCTAAAATTCCAACTCTGAGTTGCCCTGAGCGGAGTCGAAGGGTTGAAGAGTGTTTTTGAGGTCGAGCGTAGTCGTGACCCTTTTCCAAATCTTTATATTTAAAGTGAGATAAATTATTGTATTGCGAAAGTAATTGAAGCTTATGGAAATCGGCTTCTATCAATGCCTCTTTTTTTGCTTTGGACCAACCTTTTAATTGTACTTCTCTTTCAGTTGCATCTTTCAAAAAAGGGATTGATTCATAATATTTTAAGATCAGTGGTTTTCTTTTAATTTTCATAAATCCCGGTAACATGTTCTTCAAATCTTCTGACTAAGTCATCAGTAAGTCCTGTGTAATAGGATCCATCATTGCACCGTATAATATAAACATAATAAACTTCCTGTTGGGTATTATAAAGCATGGGTGCAAAATAATTCATTATAAGGACTTTTAAACTTAACCGTTTCCCGACTCCGCTCGAAACTGGCCAAAAATGCCCCTTCGACTTCGCTCAGGACTATGCAAAGTTTCATTATCTTTGTTTTACAATATGATTCCTGACTATCCACATAAATTCTTTTCTGACAGGCGCAACAACTATTCTCTGCTGATGCTGACGCTTGCTATGGATTCGGCACGTTAATTTGAGCACGCCTGTTTTTTCACTTCAAATTAATTACAATGCAAACAACAACAATACAACCTGCAGCAGCAAATAACAGTACTACTGATTTTCTTCCTTTACATGGTACCGATTATGTAGAATTTTATGTGGGTAATGCCAAACAGGCTGCCCATTTTTATAAAACAGCTTTTGGTTTTCAGTCATTGGCATATGCCGGTCCCGAAACCGGGATGAAGGATAAAGTGAGTTATGTGATACGGCAAAATCAACTAACCTTTGTTTTAACAACCCCGCTTCGTATTGATAATGCCATTGCCGATCATATCTACAAACATGGCGACGGCGTAAAAGTACTGGCCTTAAAAGTTAATGATGCCACCAGTGCCTTTGAAGAAACAACCAAACGGGGTGCCAAAGCTTACCTGCAGCCAACAGTTTTAAAAGATGATGATGGCGAAGTGGTGTTGAGCGGTATTCATACCTATGGTGAAACCGTACATCTTTTTGTAGAAAGAAAAAAGTATAAGGGATAATTCATGCCCGGCTTCAGGGCATGGAAATCAGCTTATAACCCTGCCGAAACCGGGTTGTTATATGTAGATCATTGTGTGGGTAATGTAGGCTGGAACCAGATGAATCCCTGGGTTAAATTTTATGAAGAAGCCATGGGCTTTAAAAATATTTTAAGCTTTGATGATAAAGATATTTCTACCGAGTATTCGGCCCTGATGAGTAAAGTGATGAGTAATGGAAACGGGTATGTAAAATTCCCGATCAATGAACCGGCCGAAGGGAAGAAAAAAAGCCAGGTGGAAGAATATCTTGATTTTTATAACGGAGAAGGGGTACAGCATATAGCTATTGCCACCGGTGATATTGTTAAAACAGTGACCGAATTACAAAAAAGAGGCATTGAATTTTTGAATATACCACCCAGTTATTACGAAACCGTTTTAGACCGTGTAGGTAAAATTGATGAAGACCTTCAACCCCTGCAAAACCTGGGTGTATTGATAGACCGGGATGAGGAAGGCTATCTTTTACAAATATTCAGTAAACCTCTCGAAGACCGGCCAACTTTGTTTTTTGAGATCATTCAGCGTAAAGGCGCCCGTAGTTTTGGTAAAGGGAATTTTAAAGCCCTTTTTGAAGCATTGGAAAGGGAACAGGACGCCCGGGGGAATTTATAATATATTGATAATTAAATAGATAGCTAAAGATTATCTAGGCATTTTGTTACATAAATTGATTTAATTTTCCTTTATTCTATTGGTTTTATCCAATAAAATAATTATTTTACAGTCATTAATGAAACTTCCAACTCGTTTAATGATGTGTCTGTTTCCAAAAATTAGTTTAACGGTTATAGTTGCCATATTTGCAACCATTACAGCATTTTCCCAGGGGGCATATGTCAGTAACCCAAAATCGTTTGTAAAAAGCGGAGATTTAACTGACCGTTTGGAGGATTCTTTAAAAAGACAGTTTGAGGAAAAAAGACTTACCTGGCCTCCCCAGTCGATCTATATTCGTTCATTTAAATACGACCGTCTGCTTGAAGTTTGGGTAAGGAGTGAGAATAAAGAACAGTTTAAACTGTTTAAAACGTATAAAGTGTGTATGCAAAGCGGTACAACAGGCCCAAAGCGAACAGAAGGAGATTACCAGGTACCGGAGGGTTTTTATTATATCAATGAATTTAATCCGAACAGTAAATATCATTTGTCATTGGGCCTTAATTATCCCAATGCATCTGATAAAATTTTAAGTGATTCCCTGCGTCCCGGCAGTGCAATTTATATTCATGGCAATTGTGTTTCTACCGGTTGCATTGCTATCAGCGATGTGCCCATTGAAGAGCTTTATATAATGACATCCCGGGCTAAAGGAAAAGGTCAGGATTTTATTCCTGTACATGTTTTCCCGGTAAAATACAATGTAAAAAAATCTGTGGAGTACCTGGCAGAATCAACCATCGGCAATCAAACCATCCAAAAATTTGCTATAAAACTTAAAGAAGCCTTTGATTATTTTGAAGAGAAAAAACTATTGCCCCTTATCATGGTTAACAGATCGGGCGAATACGTTTTTAATTAACGCATGAGCACCTGTACCGTTTCGGGTGTACGTTGCATCAATAAAACAGTTTTCCCATTTGTAAGTTCCTCATATTTTTCCCTTGAATAATGGCGGATGGTCAGCAGGGTAAGATCTTTTTCCAGTTGCACATCAAAAATTTCTGAGGCTGCCAATGCCAGTTTTTCAATTTTATCCGGTTTATCATCCAGGCAACATAACAGGCTAACGGCACCATTCTGGGATAGATTTGGCCGGATCTTTATGCCGGAAAACATTTCATGCAAAAGGGCTATTGGTTTTTCTTCAACAAATGAAAAGTCTTTTGAGTTTAACTGCATCAATACCTGGTTCTTTTTTAAAACGATGATTGGCGGAAGGTTATGAACCGGTTTATTACTGATGGTGGTACCTTTTAATCCAGGGTTTAAAAAACACCGCACATGCAGGGGAATATTTTTATTTTCCAGTGGCTTAATGGTTTTGGGATGTATGACCTGTGCCCCGTAGTAGGCCATCTCTACAACTTCCCGGTAACTTAATGCTTCCATAACCTGTGCATCTGCAAATTCTTTAGGGTCGGCATTCATAACACCTTCTACATCTTTCCAGATGGTCTGGCTTTCAGCATCTAAAATATTGGCAAAAATGGCAGCGCTGAAATCACTGCCTTCCCTGCCAAGGGTAGTACTTTCATTTTCATCCGTTGCCCCGATAAATCCCTGTGTAATTACGATGTCAAAATCGTTAAAGAGAGGTTCCATTTCATCCTTCACTTTTTGCCGGGTAAAATTCCAGTCAATGTAAGCATCCCTGAAATTATCATCGGTTCGTACCATATCCCTCACATCAACCCATTTATTTTTTATACCTGCTTCATTCAGATAAAAACTTACCAGTAAAGTGCTTAATAATTCACCGCTGCAAACGATCTGGTCGTAATAATAATCATATTCTCTTACCGGTTTATCGTGCAGCAGCCATTCCACTTCTGTAAAAAAATCTTTAAACCGGTTCAGCCCCTCCTGCCATTTTAATGTAACCAGGTATTTAAGCAATTTTAAATGCGATTCTTTTACCTGTTCAAATAACAGCAGTGCATCTTCTTTTCTTCCGTCAAAAAAAGCGTCGGTCACTTTTTCAAGAGCATTGGTAGTTTTACCCATGGCCGATATTATGACCAGTATTTTTTCACCTTTATATGATCTTATAATATGGCCTGTATTCTGTATTCTTTCCACGCTGTTGATACTGGCACCGCCAAACTTAAAAACCTTCATTCGTGATTTGGGTTGATTGAGTAAATTGGGTTAATTTAGCCTTGATAAAATGATTGCAAAAATCGTTAATCTTGCCCAATAAACTAACAATTGCATTAATCAAATAAATAATCATGAGTATCAACCGCAGAATACAAACCCTGGATGAGTTCACCATCCAGCAAATGAGGGACTTTCCACATGCCACAGGTGAACTGGCCGGACTTTTAAGAGATATCGGGCTGGCCGCAAAAAGGGTAAATGTGGAAGTGAACAAGGCAGGGCTTGTAGATATATTGGGTGATGCCGGAAGTATTAATGTACAGGGAGAGGAAGTGAAGAAACTGGATATTTATGCAAATAACCAGTTTGTGGGGGTATTACAACATGGTATCAGCTGCGCCGGCATCGGCAGTGAGGAACTGGATGATATTGTGGTATTTGATGACCCGGTAAGCAATAACAGTAAATATGTTTGCCTTTTTGATCCGCTGGATGGCAGCAGTAATATTGATGTGAACGTTTCTATTGGAACCATCTTCAGTGTTTTTCGCCGGGTGAGTGAACTGGGCAAGCCTGCCACCAGTGAAGATTTTTTACAGCAGGGTAATCTGCAGGTAGCAGCCGGGTATGTTATCTATGGTTCGTCCACCATGCTGGTTTATGCAACCCGCAGAGGGGTGAACGGATTTACATTGGATCCTTCAATTGGTGAATACACGCTCAGCCATCCCAACATCACCTGTCCTGAAACAGGAAAGATGTACTCGGTTAATCATGGTAATTTTTTCCAGTATGATGAACCCGTGAAGAAATACATCACCTCCTGTCAGAAAAAAGATAAAACGAATGGAGGCCCATATACACAACGGTATATTGGCAGCATGGTAGCTGATGTACATCGTAACCTGATAAAGGGAGGGATCTTTATGTACCCGGGCACTACGGACAAGCCAAAAGGAAAACTGAGGTTATTATATGAATGTAATCCCTTTGCCTTTATTGTAGAACGGGCAGGAGGTTTGGCCACCAATGGTAAGATAAGGATACTGGATGTTCAGCCAACCGGGCTTCACCAGCGGACCCCATTTTTTATTGGCAGTAAAGGGATGATGGAAGAACTGGAGGGATTTTTAGCCTCACCCCAACCCCTCTCCAAAGGAGAGGGAACCTGAAGATAAATGCAAGATTATGTTTTGTGGAAAAATACTGTTTTGCATTATTGATGAAAAAAGAATTAATGTTGATATGGAAGATTTAATGGGTAGATATTTTTAATGCACCGCTTCCTCTCAGCGGGAAAGGTGGAATGGAGGAGAGGTTAAAAAAAATAAAAATGAATACAATCATCTCCGTAAAAAACCTGGTTAAGAATTATGGCTCTTTTAATGCGGTAAAAGGAATTTCTTTTGATGTGTATGAAGGGGAGATTTTTGGTTTGTTGGGCCCAAATGGTGCAGGTAAATCCACTACACTGGAAATAATTGAAACCCTACGCGAAAAAACAAGTGGCGCAGTACATGTATGCGGATTGGACCTGGATAAGGATCCCGATAGCATAAAAAAAATGATAGGCGTACAGTTACAAACGTCCGGTTTTTACCCGGGGCTCACTTTAGTAGAATTAATTCATTTGTTCGGGGGCCTGTATAACCAGCCTGTTAAACCGCTTGAATTACTGCGGCTTGTAAACCTTGAAGACAAAGCAAAAAATAAATGTAAAGAGTTGAGTGGCGGACAAAAACAACGCTTCTCCATTGCCACTACATTGATTAATAAGCCTAAAATTGTTTTTTTGGATGAACCCACTACCGGCCTTGATCCACAGGCCAGGCGAAATTTGTGGGATCTCATAAAAGATATACGGGTAAAGGGCACCACGGTGATCATTACCACACATTATATGGATGAAGCGGAACAACTATGCGACCGTATTGCCATTATGGATGAAGGAAAAATTATTGCCCTCGATAGCCCTGATAAACTGATCGATGACCTTGTAAATACCGGTTTTGAACGCCCCAAACAGGTAAAAGCAGCCAGCCTGGAAGATGTTTTTATACATTTAACCGGTAAGGAAATGAGGGATGAATAAAAATTTCGTTTATTTGCATTCCGATAATTAACGGAACAAATTTTTCACAAAAAATAAATTTAATGAAGAAAGTATTAATCAGTTCGGTATTTTTATTTACAGCAGTGATATATGTTGCTGCACAGAATGGAACTAAAGTGGTGAAGAAGACATCATCAAAAGTGCCGGCAAAAGTAAAAGCCCCGGTGTTTAATAATTTGCTGGATAGTTTTAGTTATGCAGCAGGATTTAATGTGGCAACCAATATGAAAACCCAGGGCATCAGCAAATTGAATGTGGCCTTAATGCAAAAAGGGTTAGATGATGTGTTTAAAAACAATAAGCCGGTAATAGCTGCTGAAGTGGGTAGTAATTGTATACAGAAACAGATGCAGATCTTTACAGAAGAGAAGGCAATGGCAGATAAGGCCAAAGGGGTTGCTTTTTTAGAAGCCAATAAAAAACGTAAAGAAGTGATCACCTTACCCAGTGGATTACAATACGAAGTAATTAAAAACGGAGATGCCAATTCCCTGACACCAACAACAGTAGATACGGTTGTTGTAAATTACAGAGTAGCTTTGTTTGACGGCGAGGATATTGAAAATAGTTTTAAGAGCGGACAACCTGCTGTATTTCCCGTGACGGGTGTAATAAAAGGCTGGATCGAAATTTTACAGTTAATGCGGAAAGGGGATCATTGGAAAGTTTATGTACCCAGTGAACTGGCTTATGATGCCGCGGGAAAAGGGGCTTCCATTCCTCCCTATTCAACATTGAAGTTTGAAATGTTGCTGGAAGAGATAAGGCCATTTGTTGCTAAAACACCGGGACAATAATGAATGAAGATCTTAGATACCCGATAGGCAAATATATTACTCAACCTTTCACTGAAAAATTATCCGGGGAATGGCTGACTGATATTAAAAATTTACCACAACATCTGGAAAATGCCATATTGAACCTGGATGAGGTTCAGTTAAATACTCCTTACCGGGAAGGCGGCTGGTCTGTAAAACAGGTAGTCCATCATGTTGCCGATAGCCATATGAATGCGTATATACGTTTTAAACTTCGGCTGACAGAAGATAGCCTGGTCATAAAGCCATATAATGAAGCAGCATGGGCAGAAATGGCAGATACAAAAAATTTACCGGTGAATATCTCTTTAACCCTGCTTCATGCATTGCATAGCCGCTGGTATGAGGTGCTGAAAAATATGAGCAGTGAAGATTTAGATAAAACAGTTTACCATCCCGAAAATAAAACAGCGTATACCCTTTGGGAAATGTTGGGTTTGTATGCCTGGCATAGTAAACACCATGTTGCTCATATCACTTCTTTAAGGGAAAGGATGAGATGGTGATAAAGTTATTAGTTAATCGTTATTTGTTTTTAGCATTAACCGGTTAACGATTAACAATTAACGAATAACATAAGTATGAAATGGAAAAAACTATCTTCTAAATATTTAAGCAATCACATATATTTTACGGCAAGGGAAGACCGTTGCGAAATGCCTGACGGGCAAATTGTTGATCCTTATTTTGTAATTGAATTACCTGTTTCTGTTTGTGCATTGGCTATAACTGAAGATAATAAAGTGATCTTGCTGCGGCAATACCGGCATTCTTTAGAAGAAACATTACTGGAAATACCGGGTGGATTTGTAGATGATGGAGAAACATCTGAAAAAGCCATTCACCGGGAATTACTGGAAGAAACAGGGTATATTTTTACGGCCTGTGGTTTTGTTGGAAGGGTTGCTGCCAACCCGGGTGTACTGGATAATTACACCGATCTTTATCTGGCAACCGGGGGTAAAAAAATATCAACCCAGCAATTGGACGCTAATGAAGAGATCGAAATAGAACTGTTTTCCCTGGATGAAGTAAGAGAGATGTTACTGAAGAATGAATTTAAACAGGCTTTGCATACGGCCTGTTTGTTTTATGGGTTTAACAGGTTAGATTCAGCCGTATAAAGCCGTTTCCACTTCAGCTACCAAAAATACACTTCCACAAACAATAATAATATCATCTTTATCAGCAGTTAATTTAGCTGCTTTTAAAGCCTCGTTAACGTCATCAAAACTTTCGCCATGCAACCCGAAGGCTGCAGCCCTTTCTTTTAGTTCGCTGTGGGGCATAGCTCTTATAATATGTGCATTGCTGAAATAATACCTGGCATTTTTCGGTAAAATGGATAAAACTTTGGTTACATCTTTATCTTTAACCATACCTGTAACAAAATGTATTACGGATGATGCATTGATCACTGCTGACAATTGTTTAAGTAACTGTTTTATCCCGTCTTCGTTATGTGCAACATCCAGAATTACGGTCGGCTTTTCCCCAATAACATCCCACCTGCCGTAAAACCCGGTGAGTGCTTTCACGTTCTTTAGCGCTGATTTTTCATCTTTGTTTTTTATAGTAAAACCCTGCTGTATTAATAGGTATTCGGCAGATAAAACGGTACATAGATTTTTAGTTTGATATAAACCATTAAGGTCTGATTTAAAAGATTCTGTTACCTTATGGCGGATGCTTTTTATGTCGCAACAGATTGATTGAAGTGTATAATTAATATTGGAAACCTCATACTCATCCTGCGAAAAATAAATGGAAGCATTCATTTCTTTTGCCTTGTTGATAAAGATACTTTTGGTTTCGGGCAAATATTCTCCAATTACAACGGGCACATTGGGTTTTATTATTCCGGCTTTTTCTGTAGCGATCTTTTCTAAAGTATCGCCCAGTATATCCATATGGTCGTAACCAATGTTTGTAATCACTGAAAGTATTGGAGTAATTACATTGGTACTGTCCAATCTTCCACCCAGGCCGGTTTCAATAACGGCGATATCAACCTTTCCCTTTTCAAAATAATCAAAGGCCATGGCTACGGTCAGCTCAAAAAAGGAGGGCATTACCTGTTCCGAAATATTTTTTGTTCTTTGTACAAACTCAGTTACAAATCCTTTACTGATCATTGCACCATTGATCTTTATGCGTTCCCTGAAATCTTTTAAATGCGGGGACGTATATAAACCGGTTTTATAACCGGCCTGTTGCAGTATGGCGGCAAGCATATGACTGACACTACCCTTACCGTTAGTTCCGGCAATATGAATACATTTTAATTTGTCCTGTGGGTTATCTAAAAAACGGCAAAGCTCAGTTGTATTATGCAGGTCTTCCTTGTATGCGGCAATGCCAATACGGCTGTACATGGGTAATTGTGCATAGAGATAAGCAATAGTTTGCTGATAATTCATCTGCACAAATATAGAGCATAAGCTATTATGCCTTTGTCCTTTATGCCGTAAAAGGAAGATCATTTACTGTTCCCTGAAGTTGAATGGAACGGTTACATTGGATTCGTGGTCCGATTTACTGAATTCAATATTGGGCAGATAACCTTTTATGGCATTGGCATATTTTAGATCGGCACTGGTAGATCCTTTGTCGAAGGTTACAAAAGTGCCCCTGCCAGCGGGTGAAACTTTGATGACGGCATTGATGGTAGCCCTGGGAAGATCTCCCATAAAAATATAATTGTTTACAATGGTTCTGTCGCCTTTGGATACCCTTAATGCCTTTCCGGTTTTACCACCGGGATCATTTCCATAACTGTCCGGCTTACCATTTGGGTTTCCTGCATCACCTTTTCCGCCCGGATTATTGCCCTGGTATTTATACCCGTTATCTTCTGTGGCTCCATTTCCGGTGCCGCTTTTAGGCCCGCTGTAACCGGCTATTTTTGGTTTTTGCGGTTTGGGTTCAGGTGTTACAACAGGTACAGGATTGTTAACTTTTACAGTTGTTTTTACCGGTTTGGTAACAGGGGCTGACTCTTTATCAGCAACATCATCGGTTTTTGTTTCCTCCGTGGATTGGGTTTTTAACATGGCTGATTGTTGCTGCCCGGCCGTTTCAGCAGAAGGTGATCTTTCCCCTTTTATTAAGGGTTGTACTTCGCCAAAACCTTCTGCATCATTTCCTAAATTAATCTCAATCAGGTCCTGTAAAATGAGAGGAGGGTTTTGAGGCAGTCTCCAGGATATAAGAATGGCCAGCAAAAGAAGTAAAGCACAAATTACTGCCGTGTAAACGAATGCTTTTTTATTTTTCTCTGATTCAAATGTGGCAGGCATAACTGAAGTATAATACATCTCAAAGTTATTTAATTATAGGCAAACGATACAATATCGTGCCGCATTTTATTCTGCTTGTTAAGGTTTTAACAAATTTGAAGGCGATAAGATTTATCCATCTTAATTTCTTTCACCAAAAAGTAAGCTGCCGATCCTTACCATATTGCTTCCTTCTTCCAGGGCAATTTTGTAATCGGCGCTCATGCCCATGGAAAGAGTTGAAAAGCCTCTCACCAACCCCTCTCCCAGGCCCGCCCGGAAGACTTGGTCGGACGGGGAGAGGGAACCGGAAGATTGGTTCGAAGATTGATTTTTTATTTTTTGAAAAATGTTGTTGAAAGTTGAACGTTGAGCATATTTATCAAAGAGGTTTTTCAAATACTTGAATTCAGCCCTAACAAGATCCATGTTGTTTGAAAAGGAAGCCATACCCATTAATCCACAGATGCGTATATTTTTTAATTCTGTTAAATCGTTTTTCAAGATAGATTCCAGTTCATGACTGTTCAATCCAAACTTGGTTTCTTCTTTTGCAATATGAATTTGGAGTAAGTAATCAATTACCCGGTTATTTTTTAATGCCTGTTTGTTTATTTCTTTCAGTAAGCTCAGGCTGTCAACACCATGAATTAAATGTATGAATGGAGCAATATATTTTACTTTATTGCTTTGCATGTGGCCTATATAATGCCAACGGATATCTTTGGGCAGTTGCTCCTGTTTTTGAGTCAGTTCCTGTACATAGTTTTCGCCAAAGTCACGATGCCCCAGTTCATACAATGCCTGTATATCCTCTACCGGTTTTGTTTTGGATACGGCTACCAATGTAGCTTTCCCATTCAGTTCTTCAATAATCTGATAATATTTTTCTTTATTGATCATATAAGCCTCATCTCCCTTCCTCTTCTCCTGAAGAGAGAAGGCGGCACATCAAAAATATCCAGGCATTTAAAATTCCATATCATCATTAATTCATTTTTCTTCAAAAAATGCAAACGGTATTTTTTGAAGAACATAATCTTCGCTACTATCTTCTACATTTCCTTCTCCCCTTGGGGGAGAGGATAGGAGTGGGGCTTTATTTTAATATAGAACGGCTGATCACAATCCGCTGCACTTCACTGGTGCCTTCATATATCTGTGTAATTTTTGCATCACGCATCAGCCTTTCAACATGGTATTCTTTTACATATCCGTAGCCGCCATGAACCTGTACCGCTTCGGTCGTCACCCACATCGCAGTCTCCGACGAGAACACTTTCGCCATAGAACTGCTTAGTGCATAATCAAGACCATTATCTTTTTCCCAGGCAG
>JANOGE010000237.1:0-1679 GCA_031414035.1 Chitinophagaceae bacterium
CTAAAACAAGCCTTTCTGCCGGCCTTAATTTAGGGGTTACCAGCGTAAGCCTTGACAGGTCTAAAATTGTGTGGGGAAATCTAGATCCCAATGATCCAGCGGTTGGGATAAATAACGGGGAAATAAAAAAACTTAAGCCTGAGATTGGCGCCGGGCTTTGGCTTTATTCAGCCCGGTATTTTCTGGGCGTATCCGTTTTAAATATTATTCCGGGTAAAGTTAAATTTGTAACGAATGATAAATATGGTGAAACATTTACACCTAACTATTTTGCCACAGCAGGTTATCGTTTTGCGATGACACCCGATATATCTGTCCTCCCATCTGTGATGGTACAATACTGGCAACCACAATTAACCAGTATCCATGCCAATGTAAAACTGCAATACCAGGATTTTTTATGGATAGGGGGCAGTTACCGTTTTGCCGACCTTGTTGGAGGGTATTCGGGTATGATCGGGTTAAATGTTTCCAAAACATTTAATATCAGTTATGCCTATGAGCATTCAACTACTTCCCGATTGCAGACTTTTACAAAAGGAACCCACGAGGTTGTAATTGGGTTTTTATTGGGGAATAAATATAAAGAAACCTGCCCACGCTGTGCCTGGTAGAGGGAAACCGAAAAAGTGAATGACACTAAGTAATCAGATAGCTAACGGATAAAAAAATAGTAACCCGAAAAAACGACAGGAATGGGCAATTACAAATAATTGCTTTTAGCTGATTACTGTTGATTTAAAATTCTTTTTACAGTATCGATACTGGTATCTGTTTTTTTCAGAAGAGAATCCTGGGCAATTTTTTTGGCTATCAGCATCCATTCAGGTTGTAATAGCCATTGGCCATTTTCAAAACTCAGGTAATACACTTTTACAGATGCAGAACCCGAACCTTCTTCTTTAATAATGATCTGTCGTGCAGCATCATTTTCTTTTGTAGCTACCGGGATAACAAAATTTTCTTCTACCTGTTTTGAAATTATCTCAGCTTTTTGCTGAACAGCTTTTATAACAGGTTCCAGGTCTTTAATTTGGTTTTCAATAACAGGTTGCTGTTTTTCAATTTCTTTAGCCAATACGTTCAGATCTTTATCTCCGGAAATTATATTTTTTGCAACATCCGCATCTGTAGTATTTATATAATTACTGAAAGGCAGGTAGGGGACAGTTACAGCAGTATCTATTGATGTAGCTGTATTGCCGGTATTGAATAATATTGCCGATGATAACAATAGCAGCAAAAACAACCCGATAAGTGGAGCTATGATATTAAACCGCAACGGCTCTGAAAAAATTTTATGGTCAGAAAAAAACTGTATACGGTGGAGCAATTGTTTTTTCCTGTTTACGGCAGCAAGCTGAAAGTTGGGTATCATCTGTTTCATCCGCTCGGCCTGTAACAGGGTTTCGGCATAAAGAGCCGGTGAATATTCAAAAGCCAGTACACCGATATCACAATTTTTTTCCCTTTCCATCCTGATCTTATTGCACAGGCTAGTAATAAAAGGGTTATAAAAGAAAACCATATCGGCAAATAATAAAAACCAGTTAAGGAGATAATCATTTGTACGGATATGTGTTAACTCATGCAGGATAAGGGTTTCAGCCTGCTTTGTACTGATATTGTTCAGTAAGGCAACTGGGAGTAAAATAACCGGTTTAAAAAACCCAAAAGTT
>JANOGE010000238.1:0-9653 GCA_031414035.1 Chitinophagaceae bacterium
CCGAGCCCGGGCAGGATCCGCGGGAATCAGTTCGCGCCGAATTCCACGCCCGAGACAATCCAGGCGAACCTGGCGACGCTGGGCGGGCAGAACGCGTTGATCGCGCTGGCGAACCCGATCCTCGGCGCGGTGCCGCAGATCCGCCGCACGCTCAAGCATCCCGATCCGGCCGGTTTGCGCGCCAACCTGCGCGACCAGATCGAATCGCTGCAGACGAGCGGCAGCTTCGCGGGCGTTTCCGACGAGGCGATGCAGTCCGCGACCTACGCGCTTTGCGCGCTGCTGGACGAATCCGCGGCCGCCACCCCCTGGGGCGGCGCCTGGATCGAGAACGGCCTGCTGAAGGAGGTCTGCAGCGAGAGCGGCGGCGGCGAGGGATTCTTCACCCGGCTGCAGCGGATTTCCACCGCCCCGGACCCGACAGACGCGGACAACGCCGACCTGCTCGAGTTCTACGATGTGTGCCTCGCGCTCGGCTTCGAGGGATTAAAAGCTGAGCTACTTTTAGTCCTACACTGGGCCAGTTTATTGCTAATAAGGTTATATCCATTTTTTTATTCTGATTTGTTTATGGCTGATAATTGCAGGAAATGTTGATGAGAACCCTTCTTCTTTCAGAAGAAGCCAAAGCAACGATGTTGAAAATGGCTGCAATAGCCGTCAACAAATAACTTACAGATTTATCAATGAAGCGGCAAAATTACGGGCTTCGCCGTCGCTATCAAAATATTCCTCTAAAGTAGGTTTTTCAATAAAGGCAACATTTTGCATGGTTTTTTCAACCATGGCGGTCATATCTAAAAAGCCAATACGGTTACGGAGAAAGGCCCAAACTGCTATTTCATTGGCAGCATTTAATACACAAGGCATGTTACCACCCTTATTAAGTGCTTCTATGGCCAAAGATAAATTTCTGAAAGTTTTAACATCCGGCTCTTCAAAATTCAATACCGGGTATTTACGAAAATTGAGCCTCGGAAAATCATTTTTCACCCTGCCGGGAAAAGCCAATGCATATTGAATGGGTAATTTCATATCCGGCAATCCCATTTGTGCTTTTATACTCCCGTCCTCAAACTGGATCATACTGTGAATAACACTCTGTGGATGAATAACCACTTCGATCTGGTCCGGCCGCAGGTTAAAAAGCCATTTTGCTTCAATCATTTCTAACCCTTTGTTCATAAGTGTTGCAGAGTCAATGGAGATCTTTGCTCCCATGCTCCAGTTCGGATGCTGCAAGGCATGATCCCGTTTCACGTTTACCAGGAAGTTTGGTTTCTTTCCTAAAAAAGGACCACCACTTGCCGTAAGTATAATTTTTTCGATGGGGTTTCTGACTTCTCCAACCAGGCATTGAAATATTGCAGAATGTTCACTATCAACCGGAATGATGGGTACTCTTTTTTCAATGGCCTTCTGCATGACTATATCGCCGGCAACAACCAGTGTTTCTTTATTAGCAAGGCCAATAGACTTGCCTTTTTCTACAGCTTTTAATGTGGGTTTGAGGCCTGCAAAACCTACAATTCCGGCAAGCATCATATCATAGGTATCAAAATCTGCTGCTTCCTCAAGCGCTGCCGTACCGGCAAAAACCTTTATATCGGAGGAAGCTAAGGCTGATTTAACCTTTTCATACCTGGAGTCATCACCAATAACTACGGCATTGGGCCTGAATTCCATCGCCTGGGTTATTAATAAGGCATCATTGGTTTGTGCGGTAAGTATCTCCACTTCAAATAAATCCGGGTTTGCCCGGATAACGTCCAGCGCCTGTGTACCAATAGAGCCGGTAGAACCAAAAATTGCAATCCGCTTTTTAAAAGCCTTTTCTTTCATTATGTTTAGAAAGTTATTACGACAAATCTAACTTAATAATTGTTGTAACACAATATTCACTTTATTAAAATTGATTTTTGGGGTAATCTTATTCTTCCCGTGATGAATTTCTATATTACACAAACCACATGGCATTGAACTAAAATTTTAATAGTTCATCCGCAATTTTCCGGTCATTACTTAACCGGGGCACTTTATTCTGTCCACCCAATTTGCCAATGCTTTTCATGTAATCAATGAATCCGTTTTTCTTAACCGGAGAAATTTGTAAGGGCTGTAAGATATTTCCTCCAACCAGATCATCGTAATAAACATTTTTTTTCCGGAGGTTATCGTCGATCTTTTTTGCAAAAGCATTAAGATCAGCCGGGGCATTTTCAAATTCAATAAACCACTCATGATAGCTTTTTCCTGCATCCGTTGCGATCTTTGGTGCTACAGTAAATTCAGTGATCGGTATATTTTCTTCATTGGCAGCCTTTAATAAAGCGGCTTCTACTTCTTCACCGATCACATGCTCACCAAATGCAGAAATAAAATGTTTGGTACGGCCGGTTACTACAATGCGGTATGGATTGGCAGAAACAAATTTTATGGTATCCCCGATATTATATCCCCATAAGCCGGCATTGCTGTTTATGATCAAAGCATAATTTTCTCCAACCTTTACATCCTTCAAAGTTAACCGGGTTGGATCTTTTGAAAATATTTCTGCAGCAGGCACAAATTCAAAAAATATTCCACTGTTGGTATTTAATAATAAACCTTCGGCATGTTGCGAATCCTGGAAAGCGAAAAACCCTTCACTCGCCGGAAATAATTCTATACAATCAATTTGCCTGCCTATACTTTCAAAAAGTTTGGCTTTGTAGGGCTCAAAATTTACACCACCCTGCACCATTAGATTAAAATTGGGAAAAAGTTCTCCCGCTTTTTTTCCGCTTTTCTCCGCCAGCCTGTCAAAATACATCTGCATCCATGGGGGTATGCCGCTAATAAGTGTCATATCCTGATGCATCGTCTCTTCAACGATCTTATCCAGTTTTTCTTCCCACTCATCAATACAATTTGTGGTAAAAGAGGGTAATTGATTTGCCCTTAAATATTTTGGTATATGGTGATTAACAATGCCGCTAAGCCTTCCGGTTGGTATTCCACCTACCCTTTCCAGTACGGGAGAACCACTTAAGAAGATCAGTTTACCATCCGCAAATTTTGTATTGCCGGTTTCAGCCATGTAACATAACAAGGCATTACGGGCTGTGTTTATGTGATTGGGGATCGAGTCTTTAGTTATCGGGATATATTTTGCACCGCTGGTGGTACCGCTGGTTTTGGAGAAATAAATGGGTTGCCCTTTCCACAATACATTGTGCGTACCCTGTTTTATTTTTTCGATATAAGGTTTGAATTCTTCATAGTCCCTCAGTGGAACTTTTTTTACAAAATCTTCGTGTGATTTGATCTCTGCAAAATCATGGTCTTTGCCGAAAACCGTTTTAGTACCAATTTTTACCAGCTGATTAAAAATGGATTGCTGATCGGCCACAGCCGTTTCCATTCCTTTTTTTATCTGTTTATATATATACCCGGCAAAGGGTTTTGCCAGGATGGATTTTATCTTCATTAATTTTTACCGGTCTGTTAATAACAAAATTACATTCTTTTTATGTTGTAAAAAGTGAAGATTTATAAACGGCGGTTTATTTACAATCACATGACCATTCTTTGTCCAGGTCAATAACCGTTACAACCACTAAAGCATCCCCCCTTGGTGCAAATACGATCCGCACGTTCTGTTTGTCATGTGTAAACCCCTCCACCGGATATGTGATGCCTCTTTTGTCTTTCTGGATCTTTTTTTCATTTACCATACCATTTATTAAAATTTCCCTCACTTCACGCTCATCAATTTTTCTGCAATCCATTCTGCACCTGGCATGTTTACTGAATATAAGGTTTTTTGTATCCCTGTTGAATCCCCGTATGGCCAGGTCATCCCCGTCCTTACCGGCACGGGCGGGCGGCCGGGCCTTGATCTCTTCAGGCTTCTTTTCACCGGGCAGAACGGCCGGAACAGTTATACGGTCATCTGTTTGCCCGGTTGATGGTTTTACCGGCTCAGGCCCACGCTGGTTTTTCCTGATAAAAAACAACAACAAAGCAGCAGCCAGGAGGAAGGTATATGGGAGATATTTTTTAAACATGTTGCAAGTTACATTAATGACAGAACACAGATAAGGCAGATGAAACGGGTCATCACAGATTTTATCCGTATAAATCCTTACAAACTGTTTCATCCGTACCTGCCTGCCGGTTGGCAGGTTCTATCCTCCATTTTCATTAATTTTGCCCCCAATGAATAAAACTGTTGCATTACATACCCTGGGCTGTAAACTAAATTTTTCTGAAACGTCCACCATTGGCAGGCTATTGGAAAATGATGGCTTTGAAAAAAGAAATTTTGATGAGGTGGCGGATGTTTATGTGATCAATACCTGCTCGGTAACAGAAAATGCAGACAAAGAGTGCAGGATGCTGGTCCGCCGCATTCAGCGCAAGGCACCGGAAGCCATGGTGGTCATTACGGGCTGCTATGCCCAGTTAAAACCAAAAGAAATTGCTGCCATCCCCGGAGTGGACCTGGTATTAGGTGCTGCAGAAAAGTTTAACATTACCCATCATCTAAAAGAAATTACGAAAGGTGATAACGCAAAGATCTGCAGTTGCGATATTGAAGACGTGAATGAATTCACGTCTTCCCATTCTATTAATGAGCGTACCCGGATATTTTTAAAAGTGCAGGATGGTTGTGATTACAATTGCTCTTTTTGTACTATTCCGCTGGCAAGAGGTAAAAGCAGGAGTGACAGTATCAACAATGTAATTAAGAATGTGGAAGCCATTGCTGAACAGGGAGCTAAAGAAATTGTATTGACCGGGATTAATTTGGGTGATTTTACCCCCACCACCCTCCCAAAGGATGATCCGGCCCAGGTTCATCCCAAAGAAAATTTCTATACACTTATAAACAAGTTAGATAAAATTGATGGCATTGAACGTTTCCGGATTTCATCTATCGAACCAAATTTACTCAGTAATGAGATCATTGAATTTGTAAGCAACAGCAAAAAATTCATGCCGCATTTTCATATTCCGCTGCAAAGCGGCAGTAATAAGATACTAGGATCGATGCGGCGGCGTTATAAAAAAGAACTCTATACTGAACGGGTAGTGTTAATTAAGACCATGATGCCGCATTGCTGTATTGGTGCAGATGTGATCGTTGGCTTTCCGGGTGAAACCGATGCTGACTTTATAGAAACATTTAATTTTCTGCATCAACTGGATGTATCATACCTGCATGTATTTACGTATTCGGAAAGGTCCAATACATTGGCTGCAGATATGAAGCCGGTCGTGCCGCTTAAAGTAAGGCATGAAAGAAATAAAATATTGCGAAACCTGAGTTATCAGAAAATGCAGTACTTCAGCAACAGGCACATGGGCGAAACAAGAAAAGTGCTTTTTGAAACAAAAAACAAAAATGCCTCCCTGCCCGAAAGGCAGGCTATGATGGAAGGATTTACGGATAATTATATTAAGGTCACAGTCCCCTATAAAACTGAATGGGAAAATAAAATTATAGAATGGAAAATTTAAACCTGCCTGCCGGACAGGCAGGCAACGAACAGTTAAATAAATACCAGGTTACCATACATTTTAATATGGATGATGATTTTATGAGTTTTGTACCACCACACCGGGTTTACATAAACAGCCTTATCGAAAAAAATGTAATAGACTATTATACGGTAAGTATGGAAACCCAACGAAGCTGGATGGTATTTAATGCCCCGGATAAGAATGAGGTGGAGCACTTCCTCAGTAAATCGCCCCTTTATAAATACTGGACAATAGAAATTGATGAAATATTTGTTTATGACGGGCAATCTTACCGTTTACCGGCAGTACAACTTAACTAACGCAACTTATTAATACAGTATCCATTATTAAATTACATTTTTTCCCCTTCTGCTATTTTTTAAACAGCCTTATCATAAAAGGGAGGGCTTTTATATTATTTTAAAAATCTATTAAAATTTAAATTACTGTTCACTTTTTTAAAAGCCCGTGTTTACCAAATTCAATCAGTTCTTTCGGATCAATATATCCCCGTGTAAAGGTTATCATATTCCCGTCTGCATCGGTAATTATTAATGTTGGATAAGCCGTAACATTATATTTAGCCGAAACAGCCGGCCCATCCCCTTTTTCCATATCAATTGCCACATTAATAAAATTCTTATTAAAGAATTCTCCTGCGCCTTTATCCGGAAAAGTATTTCGTTTTAACATTTTGCAGGGGCCGCACCAGGAAGCATAAGCATCCAGGAAAATTAATTTTTTTTGTTTTTTTGCTTCCTGCAATGCTTTATTCCAATTTTCTTCTATGAATTGAATTCCATTTTCTTCCACAGCAGCAGGCTTTACAGACACCTGGTTTGTATCATTTGATTTTGGCATAAAGGCAAATACCAATACCGCACCAATAATGAATACTGTTGTTACAAGAATTTTTTTGTTCATATATATATCTTTATACGTGTAAATTTACTTTAACAATACTAAATTTCTGCCTGTTTAACATTTTATTAGACAAACCGGATAAAATTTTAAATTAGAAAAATAATGAACAGGTAGTTTTAACCTTAAATTAAACACTGTGTTTTTTCATATTACATCAGGAAAAAGCAATATATAAAAAATTAAATGCTGTTAAAACAGATTCGTAGTTCATTGGATACCCGGAGATTTTCTCAAAATCTTTAGCGCTGCAATCTTATCCTAATTTGATTATACATACTTTCTCAATAATTGAAATTTTAAGGAATGTTCCCGATAACTTCTATCCTGATATATCCAAATTTTAAGGTATAAGTAAAATCTTTCTTTCTGTGTCTCTTGTCATGGATAATTTTGAATGTGGGTTCCCTGCTCTTTTGGTTAAAAGCATGTGGTATTGAAAATTTGCAAGCAATGTACAAGCAGATTAGCGAAATAGAGGTATAGGATGAGTATTCCAGAGAATTAAAAAACAGCTTTATTTGGGCTTTATAATAGATTTTTTAATCTTATACTAATCCTGTGAAAGCCTGTGAATAGAGGTTTTCATGAAAGTTTAGTTTTTTTTGTTTGAGAAACATTTCAAACCTATATTTGCATCCCAATAAAAAAGGGAGTTTAGCTCAGTTGGTTTAGAGCATCTGCCTTACAAGCAGAGGGTCGGCGGTTCGACCCCGTCAACTCCCACAAAGCCGTAGCAAGGGTTTCAGTAAATGAAGCCCTTTTTTATTTTAGTCATTTGCACACAATTTGCACAAAAAATGAGTTTAAATCGCAAAATTCGCCAATAAATATGCTTTTCGTAGGCTTACAGAAATTATCATCTCCAGATTCACATAACCCAATCTTATTTATCAAAAGGCTGACGCACCTGTCGAATTAATTATATTTATATTCTTCAGTTTTATCCATCACTTTTACACCATCTTTTTTAATTATTTTGGTAGGCAGGTAGGGTATTAATATAAAATCAGCTTATTTTTGTTTACTCATATCATGGCCGGTTTAACTAATACAAAATATCAGGAGAAGATTGATATCCTCACTACAGTAGAAGAATACTGTACCCTTATCGTTTGGAACGATGAGGTAAATACTTTTGAATGGGTAATAGAAACACTGATCAAAATTTGCGGCCACTCGCAGGAACAGGCGGAACAATGTGCCATCATCATTGATTCAAATGGAAAATATGCCGTTAAACAAGGCAGCTATGATATTTTAAAACCGCAATGCGATGCCATTACCGAAAGAGGCATTAATGCTACGATAGAAGTAATTGCAAGTTAACCCCACTCATGTTCCTGCTTAACAACGACCTGGTATTTCCAGCTGTAGAAATGGCTGATAAAGATGGTCTATTGGCCATAGGTGGCGATTTAAGTTCAGAACGCTTATTGCTTGCCTACCGCAGTGGAATTTTTCCCTGGTATAATGAAGATGAGCCCATTTGCTGGTGGAGCCCCGATCCCCGGTTTGTTTTATATCCTCCCGAATTAAAAGTGAGCAGCAGTATGAAAACGGTTTTACACAATGGCAAATTCAGGTTTACGGTAAACCGGGCATTTACCCGGGTAATTCAAAACTGTAAGACCATTACCAGAAAAAGTCAGGATGGGACATGGATATCTCCTGCTGTACAGAAGGCCTATACCCGTTTATATGAGCAGGGATTTGCACACAGTGCCGAAACCTGGATGGATGGGAAACTGGTGGGTGGACTGTATGGTATAAAGCTGGGTAATATTTTTTTTGGTGAAAGTATGTTCGCAAAAGAAAAAAATGCCAGCAAGTTTGCGTTCATTAATTATGTATTGCAACTGCAAAAAGAAAATATTCAATTAATAGACTGCCAGGTATATACCGAACACCTGGAAAGCCTCGGAGCAAGGATGATCAGCAGGGATTTGTTTACCGGGAGAATTGCTGATAATACGGGGACATAAAAACCTTATTTTTGTGCTTACACTAAACAATAAAATATGCTGTTTCAACTTTCGGAAGAACAATTAATGATAAAACAGGCCGCGAGGGATTTTGCCGTAAATGAATGCCTGCCCGGTGTAATTGAAAGAGATGAATTACAGAAATTCCCTAAGGAACAAATTGAAAAATTAGCCGACCTGGGTTTTATGGGTATGATGGTAAAACCGGAATATGGCGGCGGCGGAATGGATACCATTAGTTATGTACTGGCCATGGAAGAGATCAGTAAAGTAGATGCCAGTGTAAGCGTTTGCGTGAGCGTAAATAACAGCCTGGTTTGCTATGGCCTGCAGGAATATGGCAATGAAGAACAAAAACAAAATTATTTATACCCCCTGGCACAGGGGAAAAAAGAGGGTGAATTATACATTGGTGCTTTTTTACTGAGTGAACCGGAAGCCGGAAGTGATGCCACTTCTCAACGCACAACGGCCGAAGATAAAGGCGATCATTATTTACTGAACGCAAACAAAAACTGGATAACCAATGGCAACAGCGCCAGTGTTTACCTGGTGATAGCCCAAACAGATATAAGCAAGGGCAGCCGTGGTATTAATGCCTTCATTGTTGAAAAAAACTGGAAGGGAGTGCAGGTGGGGGCAAAAGAAAATAAACTGGGTATCCGGGGCAGTGACACACACAGCATTTTATTTACTGATGTAAAAGTGCCCAAAGAAAACAGGATTGGGAAAGATGGGTTTGGTTTTACATTTGCTATGAAGACATTGGCGGGCGGAAGGATCGGTATCGCTTCACAGGCACTGGGCATTGCCAGCGGTGCCTATGAACTGGCATTGAATTACAGTAAACAACGTAAAGCATTTGGCACCGAGATCATGAATCACCAGATCATTCAGTTTAAACTGGCTGATATGGCTACCCGGATCGAAGCCGCCCGGTTATTGTGCCTGAAAGCAGCCTGGGAAAAAGATGAACACATTGATTATACGTTAAGCAGCAGTATGGCCAAAGTATTTGCCAGTGAAACGGCTATGTGGACGGCAACCGAAGCGGTACAGATACATGGTGGTTATGGATTTGTAAAAGAGTATCATGTGGAGCGTATGATGAGGGATGCGAAGATCACACAGATATATGAGGGAACAAGTGAGGTGCAAAGGATCGTGATAAGCAGAACTATATTGAAATAAAAGACACCAATACCCCCTCCGCCCCCTGAAGGGGGAACTAACATGGAG
>JANOGE010000239.1:0-19035 GCA_031414035.1 Chitinophagaceae bacterium
AACAGGCAACGGCTGAAAGGGTTTATCCAATTGGAAGACTGGACCGGAATACTTCGGGTGTTTTATTGCTGACCAATGATGGCGACCTTACACAGAAATTATCACATCCCAGCTACGAAATAAAAAAGATCTACGAAGTAAAACTGGATAAGCCGCTCACCAAAACTGATTTTGATAAAATCGTAAAAGGCCTGCAATTAGAAGATGGAGAAATACTTATTGACAGCCTGGCTTATGCCGACAGCAAAGACAAATCCATCATTGGCATTGAACTGCACAGCGGACGCAACCGTATTGTACGCCGGATATTTGAACACCTGGGTTATGATGTGAAAGGGCTGGACAGGGTGATGTATGCCAATCTTACCAAGAAAAATGTAGAGCGCAGCAAATGGCGTTACTTAAGTGAAAAGGAAATACGCCTGCTGAAATACATGAATACTTCCAAAAAGAAATAAGCAGTGAAAAAGTATAATCCCGAAATTGTTTTCGAAAACGATTCGTTTGTTGCAGTAAACAAACCGGCCGGTTTATTATCCATCCCGGACAGGGAACAAACACAAACATCGCTTAAAGATATTTTACTTGAAAAGTATGGTGCTGTTTTTACTGTACACCGTTTGGACAAAGACACCAGTGGCATCATCATTTTTGCAAAAACGGAAGAGGCACATAAATACTTCTCCCGGCTTTTTGAAGAACGGAAAATTGAGAAATACTATATGGGACTTGTGCATGGCATACCATCACCAAAAAAAGGTACCATGGATGCCCCCATTGCTGAACATGGTGTGCAAAAAGGTTTTTATATAGTACACCAAAGAGGAAAACCTTCTGTTACAGATTATGAAGTGATAAAAGAGAATAAAACACTTTCATTGGTTCAGTTTCAATTGCATACAGGGCGTACACACCAGATACGGGTGCATTGTAAAAACATTGGACACCCCCTTGCCTGCGATGAATTGTATAGCGATGGTAAACCCGTTTTACTTTCTTCCATCAAAAAAAAATACAAACTAAGCAGGCATGATGAAGTAGAAAGACCCATGCTGAACAGGCTGGCGCTGCATTCCTACCGTTTAAAATTTACGGATGCGGATGGAAAAATGATTGACCTGGTGGCTGAATTGCCAAAAGATATAAGGGCTTTACTGCAGCAGCTTGGTAAAAACCTATAAGGTTTTAAAAACCTTATAGGTTTCATCCGGAATAGGTATCTTCCGGAATAAAAAAATCCAGGGAAATAAATTACTCAATATTGGGTTGGGGTGTATATCGTAAATATGGTTTTATCACATTCACTCCTTTCGGAAAATTTTTAACCGCATCTTCTGTACTCATTGAAGTAATAACAATAACATCTTCGCCATGGTTCCAGTTGGCAGGCGTGGCTACGCTATGTGTGGATGTTAATTGCAACGAATCTATCACCCGCAATATTTCAGCAAAATTTCTTCCGGTTGAAGCCGGGTATGTAATCATCAGTTTTATTCTTTTATCAGGGCCTATAATAAACAACGAACGGACAGTGGAGGTTTCTGATTCATTTGGGTGTATCATACCGTATAAATTAGCAACTACCATTTCCACATCTGCAATAATTGGAAAATCTACAAAACAATTCTGCGTTTCATTTATATCATTGCGCCATTCAATATGCTTTTCCAACGGATCAACACTTAAAGCCAACACTTTAACATTGCGGATATCAAACTCCATTTTTAACAGGGCCGTTTTACCCAGTTCAGTAGTGCATACCGGTGTATTATCGGCGGGATGAGAAAGTAATACACCCCAGCCATTTCCCATATATTCATAAAAGTCGATCTCTCCTTCGGTTGTAATTGCTTTAAAATTGGGTGCAATATCCCCTAAATGTAAACACATAATCAGCTTTTTAAATTGAAAAATAGTATTCCAAAAAATGCAATTCTTTTTGTGGTTAGTTATATAAGCAGTCATCTTTAAAAAAAGTTCCTGTCCTTAATTAGAAGACGCTCTTTTAACTGAAGATTTTCCAAAACGGCCTTTAACATTATCTATTGCCTTATATAGATCTGCTTTTCGTTCTACATCATCAAAAAGGCTGGTTTGAATAGCTTCATTAGTGAGTTCGCTTAAACGTATACCCAATAATCGTACCGCGTTTCCTCTGCGATATAATTTATCAAACAGTTCTTTAACCACCGGAATAATTTCATCATCCGCACAGGTATAAGTGATGGTGGTTTGTCTCGATGTGGTTTCAAAATCGTGATACCTTATTTTAACTGCAACACAGCCCGCCACTTTTCCATCCTGGCGTAATTCGTAGGCAATTTTTTCTGTAAGCCTTACCAGTTCGCTTTTTAAAAAATCAATATCCAGTTTGTTTTCATCAAAAGTATGTTCGCTTGAAACTGATTTGGCTTCGTGATAGTTTGACACTTCACCATGATGAATACCCTGGCTTTTGTACCAGAGATCAATGCCCCATTTGCCCAACCTTTCTTCCAGTTCTTCCTGCTTTTTTTCGCTGATATCTTTTATAGTAATAATCCCCATGGCTTTCAACACTTCGTAAGTATGCTCACCAACACCCGGTATTTTACTAACGGGCAATACGGCTAAAAATTCTTTTTCTTTTCCAAACGGAATTTGCAAATAACCATTTGGCTTGGCTGCGTTTGTTGCCATTTTTGCCATCATTTTATTGCTGGCCAGGCCAAATGAAATGGGCAGTTTGGTTTCGTCCATTATCTGTTGCCGCAGATCAATGGTCCATTGCATCGGATCAAAAAATTTCTGCATGCCCGTAAGGTCAATATAAAATTCATCAACGGAGGCTTTTTCAAACAGGGGTGCTCTTGCGGCAATAATTTGCGTTACCCACCTGCTGAATTTGCTGTACTCGCCCCTGCTGCCGTTGGCAACAATTAAATGCGGACATAATTGAAAAGCTTTTTTAGACGGCATTCCGGAATGAATGCCAAACTTCCGGGCCTCATAACTACAGGCTGCTACTACACCCCTTTCTTTACCACCTACAATTACGGGCTTGCCCCGCAGCGAAGGGTTATTTAATATTTCAACGGAAACAAAAAATGAATCCAGATCAAAATGTGCTATGATGCGCTGGGGGTTGTCCACTTCAGTAATTTACAAAATTTACATCATGTATCCGGATACCTTTGTGAATCTATTTATATATCTCCAGCAATCCATCCGGGAGGGTAACATATACCCTGCGGTTTTTTGTATCCACTTTTTCAAGGTTGTCTTCATGAATGGGAATCAGGGCTTCTTTGCCATTAAGTAATATGCTGCATAAAACCTGGTGTGGCTGTTCTATTACTTCCCGTATTTCTCCAAGGTCTTTCCCTTCATTAATAACACTAAACCCTAACAAAGCGATGGGTGACGATTTAGCGGCAAATTTTTTAAAGTCATCCCCGGCAAGCCATACCTCCCTGGGCGTTAATTTCCTGGCTACTTCCATTACATCAATGCCTTCCAGTTTAATAACAATTTCATTTTTACTTCTTATTTGTGTGGATTGAATGAAATAAGGAATAAAACTATCTTTTTTCTCTTCCAGAAAAATGGCTTCCAAGCCTTTAAGCGATGTTTTTTTGCCAAGGCTGTGTTGCAAAACCAGCTCCCCTTTCAAGCCTGTACTTGCTGCCAGTTTCCCAATTTTAAAATATTGATCCATACAGGGTGCAAGATACCGGATTCCGGATAGTGGATACAGGATACCGGATGTTTTATTAATGAGCAGGAATACGGTTAGCCGCATCATTTTTTATAAAAAAAAGTCCCGATAAAAACCCGGACTTTAAAGAATTAAGATAACAGAGAATGTTTATTCTTCTGTTTTAGTTTCTTCAGATGCTGGTGTGTCAATAGCAGCTTCAACAGGTTCAGCAGCTGGTGCTTTATCTGCTTTAGGGGCAACCTTTTTTACAACAGGTTGGTCCTGGCGGTCATTGCGTGCTTTTTTATGAGCACCCTGGCGCCGGGTAACATTTGAGTCATGTTCAGATGTCCATTTGGTGAATTTTTCCATTGCACCTGCTTCATCAAATAAGCCAAGGCCTACTCCACGAAGTAAATGCTTAAGGTACAATACTCCTTTGAAAGAAAGAATGCGGCGTACGGTATCGGTGGGTTGAGCACCTTTTTGCAGCCAGTCCAATGCTTTCTGACGGTCAACCTGTATAGTTGCAGGAACCGTTAATGGATTGTACGTACCTAATTTTTGAATGAATTTGCCATCTCGTGGACTTCTGCCATCTGCTACAACGATGAAGTAAAAGGGTCTTTTCTTTGAGCCATGCCTTTGCAGTCTCATTTTTACAGCCATAAATAGACATTTTTGGTTGTTATTAAATAGGGTTTATCCTTAAAAAAGGTTAACGAAGATAATAAGAGGGTTGCGAATTGCCAAATATTTAAAGTCCCATTATCGTATCTCCGGAAATTTTATAAAATTATTAAAAAGACATCCGAAACCCGGCCCTATATGATATTTTTTAAAGAAAAAGCCTGATCCTGAATGAGGCTATTTTTTTCCCTGTATTCCCTGCATTTTCCCCATGGGCATCCGATGGCCATCGGATTTGTTCATCATTTTCATCATGCCTTTCATTTGTTCAAATTGTTTCAAAAATGCGTTCAGCTCTGCCAGGTCTTTTCCTGCACCTTTTGCAATACGGATCTTCCGGTTAGGATTAATGATATCAGGATTCCTGCGTTCCTGAAAGGTCATGGAGTTTATCATGGCCTCAATGCCTTTAAAAGAATCATCATTAACATCAATATCCTTTATCTGTTTACCTACACCCGGTATCATGCCCATCAGGTCTTTAAGATTTCCCATCTTTTTTATCTGCTGTAACTGGGTTTTAAAATCTTCAAAATCAAATTGATTTTTCCGGATCTTTTTTTCCAGTTTTTTGGCTTCTGCTTCATCAAATTGTTCCTGTGCTTTTTCCACCAGGCTAACAATATCACCCATGCCTAAGATACGCTGAGCCATCCTGTCCGGGTAAAACACATCCAGCGTATCCATCTTTTCACCACTGCTTGCAAACTTAATGGGTTTGTTTACCGTATATTTAATGGACAAAGCAGCCCCACCTCTTGTATCACCGTCCAGTTTGGTCAATACAACGCCACTAAAATCCAAACGCCCGTTAAAAGCCGCAGCTGTATTCACTGCATCCTGTCCTGTCATACTATCCACTACAAATAAAATTTCCTGGGGATTTACGGCAGCCTTAATATTGGCAACCTCTGTCATCATTACTTCATCCACAGCCAGGCGGCCGGCTGTATCAATAATGATCACATTTTTATTTTTTGACCGGGCCTCCTTAATGGCATTTTGAACTATAGATACCGCGTCTTTGTTTTCTCTTTCACTATAAACGGCAACATCAATTTGTCCTGCCAATACTTCCAGCTGATCAATGGCAGCAGGCCGGTAAATGTCCGCAGCAACCAATAAAGGTGATTTGCCTTTTTTGGTTTTCAGGTAATTAGCCAGCTTACCACTGAATGTTGTTTTACCACTACCCTGTAATCCGGCAACCAAAATGATAGCGGGATTCCCGGTGATATTAAATTCACTTTCTGTCCCCCCCATTAATTCAGTAAGTTGATCCTGCACAATTTTAACCATAAGCTGGCCGGGACTTACAGCGGTCAATACTTTTTCGCCGAGTGCTTTTTCTTTTATCTTATCGGTAAACTCTTTGGCTATTTTGTAATTCACATCAGCATCTACAAGGGCCCGGCGGATGTCTTTTACCGTATTGGCAATATTAAGTTCGCTGATACGGGCCTGTCCTTTTAAATTCTTAAAGGCTGATTCTAATTTTTCTGATAACGAATTGAACATACTCTTTTTATTTTTTATTACACGGATTTGAACGAATTACACTAATTAAGAAGAAAAATTATTTTACAATCCGTGTAATTCGTAATAATTCGTGTTATTAAATACTAAATGCTGTGTCTATAATTTGTGCCTGCTCTTTTACATGTATTTTATTATAACCTGTAGCGGTTGCGGCACCGGGCTGACGGCTGATTATATAGAAATTAATACTTTTCAGATTCATCCTCAGGAAGGTGGCAGCACCCATATTCAGTGGTTCTTCCTGCACCCAGTACCAGATGGCCTTGCTGTATTTTTTATACAACTCATCCAGCTGCTTTTGCGGTAACGGATGAATTTGTTCCAGCCTTATTATGGCTACGTCATTCCTGTTTTCTTTTTGTTTTCGTTCTGCAAGATCGAAATATATTTTACCACTACAACATAACACTTTTTTTATTGCTTCAGTATCCTGGATGGTATGGTCATCGATCACTTCTTTAAATCCACCACCCGTAAAATCATGCATCAAACTATAACTGCCCGGATGCCTGAGATTTGCTTTGGGAGAAAAATTGATGAGTGGTTTTCTGAAAGGCCATGCCATTTGCCGGCGTAAGAGATGAAAAAAGTTTGCAGCTGTGGTAACATTGGTAATAACAATATTCATTTCGCCGCACATCTGTAAAAAACGTTCCATCCTTGCACTGCTGTGCTCAGGCCCCTGCCCTTCATACCCGTGGGGCAATAACAACACAACGGCATTCATACGTTGCCATTTGGTTTCAGCCGTGGTGATAAACTGGTCTATAATGGTTTGGGCACCATTGCAAAAATCACCGAACTGGGCCTCCCATATTACCAGGGCATTGGGGTTGGCCATGGAATAACCGTATTCAAAACCCAGCACGGCATATTCACTCAGCAGAGAATTATATATGCGGAATGGTGATTGCGTACCGGTAAAATGATTTAACCGGTTATATTCATTATTATTTACTTCATCATATAAAGCAGCATGCCGGTGACTAAAGGTTCCTCTTTTAACATCCTGGCCACTCATACGTACATCTTTTCCATCAACCAGTAAACTGCCATACGCCATTAACTCCGCAGTTGCCCAGTCCACTTTTTTTTCATCACTGAATAATTTCAGTTTATCCTGTATAAGTTTTTCTACTTTACGGAGAGGTTTAAAATCAGCCGGCCATTTCATCAGTCCGTCAAAAAGAAGCTTAAACCCGTCATTGCTGATGGCCGTTACAGGCGAAGATTCAAAGTCTTCCGTCTTTGCTCTGCGCAGGCTTTTCCATACCAATTCAGGCGGCTGGTAACTGTAAGGCAGTGGATTTTGCTTTACCTCATCCAGCCGTTCCTGCAGATCAGCTAAAAACTTCTGTTCCATTTCTTTTGCCAGTGCCTGTGCATCAGCTTCGCCATTTTCCATTAAGAATTGTGTATACACTTCTCTGGGATTAAGGTGCTTTTCGATCAGAGCATATAGCTGCGGCTGGGTAAACTTCGGCTCATCGCCTTCGTTATGTCCATGCCTGCGGTAGCAGACCATATCAATAAAGATATCGCTGTTGAATTTTTGCCGGTACCGTGTTGCTATTTCACTTGCTTTTACAACAGCCTCTGCATCATCCCCGTTAACATGCAATACAGGGGCCTGTACCATCGCGGCAACGGAGGTGCAGTAATCCGAACTCCGGGCATCATCAAAATCGGTGGTAAACCCGATCTGGTTATTGATGACAAAATGAATAGTACCACCGGTATAATATCCTTCCAGGCCGCTCATTTGCAATACTTCATATACCACCCCCTGCCCGGCAACGGAAGCATCACCATGAATAAGTACCGGTAAAATTTTATCATAATCGCTGTTATATAAAACATCCGCCTTACTTCTGGCAAAACCAATAACCACGGGATCCACTGCTTCTAAATGAGAAGGATTGGGGCTGAGTTTTAAATGAATTTTCTTTCCGCCTGCCGTTTCCACATCACTGCCAAAACCCAAATGATATTTTACATCGCCTGTACCCATTGTACTGTCAGGAGTGCTTGTTCCTTCAAATTCACTGAATATCTGTTCGTAGGTTTTACCCATGATATTAGCCAGTACATTCAGCCTTCCCCGGTGTGCCATACCCATCACCACTTCTTCCACATTATTATCAGCAGACAGGTTGATAATAGCATCCAGTGCTGCAATAGTGGTTTCTCCACCCTCCAGTGAAAATCTTTTCTGACCAATATATTTGGTATGCAGAAATTTTTCAAACATCACTCCTTCATTCAGTTTTTGCAAGATCCTTTTTTTCTGTTGCAGGGATACCGGTTGCAGTAACGTTTGTTCCACGGCATTGGTAAGCCAGTCAATTTTTTGCTGGTCGTTTAAAGAACTGATCTCTACCCCAACATGACCGGTATAACATTTTTGTAAATGCGAAATGATATGCTGTAAAGAAGTTTTACCGATACCGGCCATTTTTCCGGCATCAAAATCTGTTGAAAGATCAGCATCACTCAATCCGAAATTATGTAACCCCAGGTTTGCATGCCGGTCCTTTCTTTCCCTGATGGGATTTGTCTTTGCTACCAGGTGACCTTTTTTTCTGTAAGACCGGATCAACTGAAATACGGCAAATTCTTTTTGCAGATCTGCACTGACTGAAGCTGAAGTATGCTCTTTTTTTCCATTGAGCGGAGACGTAATGGAATTATTAGCAACGGCAAAATCAAAGCCTTCAAAAAATTTACGCATGTCCACATCCACACTTTCCGGGTCTTTCATAAAATCATTATATAAACTTTCAATATAACCGGGATGCGCATTGGTGATGTACTGGAAATCCTTCATGGTAAATAGAAAATTATTTTTATTTGCTGCCGTAATTCTATTTAATCTCATTTGCGATCCATCCTGAAATCATTCGGGATACGACCTCAAAAATTTCAGCAAGATCAGCAAACCTGCAGCAGAAATTTGAGTGCAAATATCGGTGAATTATGCATTATTAGTTGCGGTATTATTCAGCATTCTTCCCATGAGAAAGGCTAAAAAGGCACTTAATAAAACATATGCTGAAAAGTAATAAAACCCGGGTAATAAAACGGCCTTTGTATTTTCCATTGCATTGGCTCCCAGGAAAGCTACAAAAATGCCTATAACAAATACATCGGCCATTGCCCATTTACTGATGGCACTCACAAAATGCCGCCATTTTATATCATGGTTACGGGCAACTAAAATATAGAAGATGATCCCCGATTTGACCAGGGGAACTACTATACCGAAAAGAAAAATCAGTAAAAAAGGCCAGTAATTACCTGCTTTCCAAAGTTTTTCCAACATTCCCAACACACTTCTCTTTTCATTGAAGAGGTTAATATCAACAAAGAAATGGGCCGATATATCGATCTGAAGTACATCTTCTACCCAGCCAAAACCCAGTAACACCAGTGATATTATATGTAAACTGAGCAAAATGTACCTTTTCATAACCCTATTTTTGGTCAATTTAAGAAAATGGAAGGTATATTTAAAAATTATTCATTATCCCTTAGTTAATTATCCATTCATTCCCCTATCTTTGCAGCCCAAAAAATAGATATAAATGGCAAACCATTCAGCTACAAAAAAAGACGTGCGTCAGAGTGCAAAGCGTAATGAACGTAACCGGTATTATGGTAAAACAACCCGTAATGCGATCCGTGATTTAAAAGCAAGCGATAAAACTGTTGCAACCGACCAATTTCCAAAAGTAGCTTCAATGATCGATAAGCTGGCAAAAAATGGCACCATTCATAAAAACAAAGCGGCCAATTTAAAAAGCAAGCTTGCTAAAAGAGTGAATGCACAGACAAAGTAATACCTTGTATAATAAAATTGAAAAGCCCACCGGATTTATATTTGGCGGGCTTTTTTGTTGATAAATTATAACGGAAATAATGGCTGCAAAATGGTAGATTTGCAGGCCTGTTATTAAACACATTACCGCAGAGATGAACAAAAAATTTACACTCCTTTTTTTTCTTTCTTTCCTCATCTTCAGGGCGAATTCACAAGTCGTCATCAGCCAGTATTATGAAGGGACAGGTACCAATAAATGGATAGAAATTACCAATATGGGCAGCAGTAACATAAACCTTACCAGCCCCCAGTTAAGAATTGGTCTTTGGGCAGTCAGCGGCTCGGGTGGTAATATTACTTTCACCGGCCCACCTACTGCCACCATGGACCTTACCGGTACCATTGGACCCGGTCAATCTTTTTTACTTGGAAATACTGGTAATGGAACCGAAGTACCCTATTTAACTGCAGCCAGTGCCAACCAGACAAATAATAGTGTAATTAATTTCAATGGAAATGATGGCGTAGCCTTGCTGGATGCATCAAATAACTTCATTGACCAGTTTGGCTTAGGAATAAATGCGCAGGATAAAAGTTATGTACGTAATACCTTTGTAACAACACCTAATCCAAATTATACAGGTAGTGAATGGAACCTGGTAACCCTTGCTACAGTTCAAACTGCAGCTAATAACAACCCGAATTACCTCAGTTATCATATCCCAAGTACTATAGCCGCCTGTTCGGAACCACAGAATCAACCTACCAATTTAATATTAAATCCTACACCTACAACAATTACGGTAAGTTTTACAAATGCGGCCCCCGCAGCAGATGAATATATGGTGGTAAGAAGTGCATCATCTACTTTATCAGCATCTCCTGTTGACGGAGTAGCTTATGCTGTAAATACAGCTTTTGGCGGTGGTACCATTGTAAGCATTGGTACGGTTAATAATTTTATAAACACAGGTTTATTACCCACAACATTATATTATTATTTTGTTTTTTCACTAAACAGTGAAGCCTGTTCCGGCGGGCCCAATTATTTAAATTCAGGACCCTTAACAGGAAGTACCAATACACTGGCATTGCCTCCCTGCAGTACACCTTCTTTACCACCCACAAACTTATTGCTGAATCCGGGCCTGATTTCTGTAAGTAGTAGTTTTACTGCTGCACCGGGAGCTAACTTTTACCTGGTAGTAAAGAGTTTAAATTCTTCTTTATCCGCATCTCCCGTAGATGGAAATACTTATTCCGCTGGCCAGTCTTTGGGAGGAGGAAATGTAGTAACTTATACTTCCAATACCAGCTTTACTTCACTAGGATTAACTGCAGGAACACTTTATTATTTCTATGTTTTTTCGGCAATTGGCGATTGCAATGGCGAACCATTTTATAATTCAACATCCCTTAATGGAAGTACTACTACACTCACCGGTACCGGCATACCACCAGGCTATTATGATGCCGCCAATTCCTTAACCTGCAGCCCGTTAAAGACCGCATTATTCAATATCATTTCAGCAAATTACATCACGTTAAGTTATACCCCCGGTGTTTGGGATGCATACCAAACTACCGACCTGCACCGAAATGATGCAAATACGGCCGATATTATCTGGGACATGTACAGCGATAATCCAACAGGGCCGGAACCTTATACATATACGTTCAGTATTGACCAATGTGGCAATTACAGTATTGAGGGAGACTGTTATAACAGGGAACACTCTTTTCCAAAATCCTGGTTCAACGATGCTTCCCCAATGTATTCAGATCTGAATCATTTATTTCCGACAGATGGAAAAGTAAATAATATAAGGGATAATTTTCCATACGGAGAAGTATCTGCTCCTGTATCACCTACCCCAACCCTGAATGGCGGCAAATTAGGCCCCAATACCTATCCAGGTTTTAGCGGAACCGTTTTTGAGCCTATAAACCAATACAAGGGAGACCTTGCAAGAGCACATTTATACATGGGAACAAGATATCAAAACCTGGTTGCAGGCTGGCAAAATAATGGTAATGCAAATGATGTTTTAAACGGCACTTCATATCAGGCCTTTGATGACTGGGTTGTTAAACTGATGTATAAATGGCATACCCAGGACCCGGTAAGTCAAAAAGAAATTGACAGGAACAATGCCGTTTACTCACTACAGGGAAACCGTAACCCGTTCATTGATCATCCGGAATATGTTAGCCTGGTTTGGCAATGCACGGGTGTATTACCGGTTACCATTATAGATTTTACTGCGCAAAAAAACAGTGAATCGGTTTTATTAAAATGGTACGCAACTGCTGAGACCAATTTTAAAAAATATGAAATTGAAGGAAGCATAGATGGCTCAGGATTTTATAAGATTGGAGAGGTAGCCGGAAGAAATTTAGCCAACTATTCTTACACAGATTATAATCTGCCCAATGCCAACACCGTTTTCTACCGTTTAAAAATGATTGATATTGATGGGCAATTCAGCAACAGTAAAATTGTTTCGGTACGAATGGCCAATAACTTCCCCTATGCATTGGTTTATCCAAATCCTGCCAAAGGGCAACTGGTTGTAAAACTGCAACATGCATTAACAACAACAAGCCAATTGATCATAGCCGATCTGTCAGGCAGAATTGTAATGCAGCAGCAGGTTACAGGCGGGCAAAGAAATATTGATTTAACGGTAAATGATTTACCGGCCGGCAGGTACTTTATAAAACTCAGCAACAGCAGCGAATTGATCAATCAGTCGTTCGTGATCATTAAATAATTTAAAAATATAAATAAAAGCGGGCTGCAAAAACGGTAGCCTGTTTTTATTTTTTACAAACGGCAATGCTGCAAATTAAAAATATTGTAGCTTGATTTAAAATCACGTCCATGAGGAAATTCATTCTTTTAACATTTACCATTTCTTTTTTTTATAAAGCGGATGCCCAACAAAGCCGTTTTGTAAAAACAAATGGACTCGAAAGTTCCACCTATTTTGAAGCCATTGACTGGTATAAAAATTTAGATAAAAATTCAAACAAAGTATTGGTTAAAGAAATGGGCATGAGTGATGCAGGTTATCCTTTACACCTGGTGATGGTAAGCAATGATGCGAAGTTTGATGCTGCACAATGGCATAAACAAAACAAAGCAGTGATCCTTATCAATAATGGCATACATCCCGGTGAACCCGATGGCATAGATGCCAGCATGATGCTGGTGAGAGATATTGTAAACAACAAAATTAAACTGCCCGATAATGTTGCACTGGCATTTATCCCGGTTTATAATATTGGTGGATGCCTGAACCGGAATGGTTATTCAAGGGCAAACCAAAACGGTCCGCTCGAATATGGTTTCAGGGGCAATGCCCAAAATCTTGACCTGAACCGGGATTTTACAAAATGCGACAGCAAGGAAGCAAGATCGTTTGCTCAAATTTTTCATTTGCTGGATCCCGATATTTTAATTGACAACCATGTTAGTGATGGTGCCGATTACCAGCATACCATGACTTTGCTTACAACACAATATGATAAACTGGATGCTGATCTGGGTGGATGGTTAAAAGAAAACTTTGAACCGCAATTATACAGAAGCATGACTGATAAAAAATGGGATATAGTACCTTATGTTAGTTTTGAAACTGCCAGCCCCGGCAGAGGCATGGTAATGTTTTACGATCCTCCAAGATATTCATCAGGTTATGCCGCTTTGTTTCAAACCATTGGCTTTGTACCCGAAACACATATGTTGAAACCTTTTAAGGACCGGGTTCTTTCAACCTATGCTTTTTCGCAAACGGTAATTGAAAATGCATCCATCAATGCAGCTGCATTAATTAAACAACGTGAAAAAGCAAGGGCCAAAGTGGTTAAAGAAAGATCATTCCCTTTTAAATGGACAGTTGATACCAGCAGATATTCTTTTGTGAATTTTAAGGGATATGAACAGGCTTATAAACCCAGCGATGCCACGGGGCTAAACCGTATGTATTATGATCGAAGTAAACCATTTACCCGGCAGGTAAGGTTTTTCAATACATTTAAACCGTCCGGTTTTATTGAAACACCCGTTGCTTATATTATTCCGCAGGGATGGTATGCGGTGATTGATCTGCTTAAGCTGAATAAGGTGGCCATGCAGCAATTTAAAAATGATACATTGATTGATGTTGAGGCATATCATATTGATGATTATAAATCGATGCCCCGTACTTATGAAAAGCACCATAAAAATTCAGCCGTAAAAGTTAGTGCCGGTATTCAAAAAATTAAATTTTTAAAAGGCGACTATATCATAAGGCTTGATCAACCCGCCAACCGGTATTTGGCAGAGATGCTGGAGCCAACCGGGGATGACAGCTTTTTTGCCTGGAACTTTTTTGATGCCGTTTTGCAACAAAAAGAAGGGTATAGTGATTACCGCTGGGATGACCTGGCGGCTCAGTTATTAAAAAATGATGCCGGCTTAAGAACCAAACTGGAGGAGAAGAAAAAAGGCGATGAAAAATTTGCCGCCAATGGATCGGCGCAACTGGACTTTATTTATAAAAATTCGCCCTATTATGAGCCAGGGCATAACCGGTACCCGGTTTATCGCTTATTACCTAAATAACAGCACTTTAGCTACCTGGGTTATTACACAATGATTCAAAATCAGGAACTTCAGCAGGAACTATAAAAATCCTTTGAAATTATCCAATGTCATCGCCAAATTATCCATCAAAACCCCTACCTTTGCTGCCCGTTCAAAAAAAAACGGAGTAAACAACATTTTTAAACCTGTCTGCCGCAAGGCAGGCAAAAATCAATCAGGGAAATGAACAACTACGAATTGATGGTGATTTTTACCCCTGTGCTGTCTGAAGAGGAATTTAAAGCCGCTCAGAAAAAATATGCCGACCTCGTTACAGAAAACGGAGGTGAGGTATTGCACACCAATCCCTGGGGACTAAAATCGCTGGCCTATCCTATCGCCAAGAAGACCACGGGTCTTTACTGGGTTATGGAATATAAAGCGCCAACCAGCTTCAATGAAAAGTTGAAAATTCAACTTTTACGTGACGAATCACAGATGCGTCACATGTATACTGTGCTCGACAAGTACGCCGTCGATTACAACACTCAAAAGAGAAGTGGCGGACGATTTACTAACACAAAAACCCCCGCTTAACTAATGGCAAAAAATGAAATAAAATACCTTACTGCCATTAAGCAGGAAAAGCGTCCGAAAAAATACTGCCGCTTTAAGAAAATGGGTATCCATTATATTGATTATAAGGATGCAGAATTTCTTAAAAAATTCATAAACGAACAGGGTAAATTATTGCCCCGCCGCATTACCGGTAACTCTTTGAAGTTTCAGCGTAAGGTTGGTGATGCAGTAAAAAAGGCACGTCAAATGGCCATCTTACCGTACGTTACTGATTTATTAAAATAAGCGGGGCCCTCTATCTCTCCGCCGCAGCGGAAGGAAATGAAGGAGATATTAACGAAACAATTTTTTTAAACCACCCTAACCTTTAAATAGAGAAAGTCCAGCCTGAGGCGGGATTGGGTAAAAATGCAAAACAATGCAGGTAATATTAATACAGGATGTAAACAATTTAGGTGGCGTTAATGAACTGGTAACCGTTAAGAACGGTTATGGCCGTAACTATCTTATACCAAGTAAATTCGCTATTGAAGCCAGTCCTTCCAACTTGAAAATGATGGAAGAAAAGAAAAAGCAGCAGGTTAAAAAAGAAGCCAAATTACTGGCCGAATTGAACAGTGTAATTGCTGTTTTAAAAGATGGTGCATTAAAGATTGGAGCTAAAACAGGTACCAGCGGTAAGATCTTTGGTAGCGTAACTTCTGTTCAGATCGCACGTGCAATAAAAGAGCAAAAGGGTTACGAGATCGACCGGCGCCGTATCAGCATTATCGACGATGTGAAGGAATTAGGAACGTATAAAGCCAGGATCGACTTTGGCAACGGTACCGAAACCGAAGTTGAATTTGAGGTTATAGCCGAATAACATAAACAAAATACTTTAAAACGTCCCGCCTATGGCGGGACGTTTTTTATGCACGGAAAATGGGGTTTTCAACTTTTTAGCTTAAAAAAGGCCTTTTAAACCAATTATTTTAGAATTACACCACAAATTCATTTAAAATACCGGCCATAGGCCTTGTAAATGAGAAAAAAGGCTGTTTACCAAAAAGGCAAAAAATTAATCCAATTAATCAGAAAACCTGTTATCTTTATACTGTATTAATGGTTTTAGTTTTTCGCTATTGGCTGAAGTAGCTTTATTTAAGTCCGATTCAGTTCATTGTTACAACTAAGTCATTATAGTATTTATTTATTTATTTAAAAGTTTTTACAATGAACATTTACGTTGGAAATCTAAGTTGGACAATGACCGATGACGATTTAATGAATCTTTTTACCCAGTATGGCAGTGTAACAAGTGCTAAAATTTTAAAAGACAAAATGAACGGCCGAAGTAAAGGTTTTGGTTTTGTTTAAATGGAAGATGATGAAGCAGCTAAAACTGCGATCGCCAACCTTAACGAAACTGAAGTACAGGGCCGTAAGTTAATAGTTAACGAATCACAACCACGCCAGGAAGGCGAGTACAAAAAACGCAGTTTCGGCGGTGGCAGCGGCGGCGGTGGAGGCTACAAGAAAAGTGGCGGCTACGGTGGTGGCGGTGGTGGAAACCGTGGCGGTGGCGGCTATGGCGGCGGTGGAAACCGTGGCGGTGGCGGTGGTGGTTACAACAGAGATTATTAATCCTCACAATACAACCGTATTTAAGATCCTTTCATAATGAAAGGATTTTTTTTGTTTACGATTTAAATTATTAATCTATGCTGAGCAATAATGATATACTTAAAAAATTAAGAATAGCACTTTCTTTGCGCAATGATGATATTATTGAAATATTAAAGCTTGTCGATTTTGAAATATCCAAAGGTGCTTTGGGAGATTTTTTCAGAAATGAAGATAACCCGGGCTATGTTGAAGCCGGTGACCAGGTATTACGGAATTTTTTGAATGGTTTGATCATTTATAAAAGAGGCAAACCCGATGATCCAAAAGTAATTGAAAGGGATAAGGAAGAGTAAGAAAATTGTTTCTCGTTTCCTGTTGTTCGTTTTTCGTTTCTCGTTGTTAATAACCATCGACTCATGTCTCCCGAATCTTACCTCACTATTCACTCCCACGTTTCACGCCTCACGACTTTACAAAATATTGCAACCGTAAATTTCATAGGCAAAGGCAGACTGGAAGCATTCAGTGATGGTGTACTCGCTATCATTATTACTATCTTGGTTTTGGAACTGAAAATACCACATGGCAATTCATTGGAAGATTTGAAACCATTGCTGCCGGTATTTATGAGCTATGTACTTAGTTTCATTTACATCGGAATTTATTGGAACAATCATCACTATTTAATGCATATTGTACATAAAGTAAACGGTGCGGTGCTATGGTAAAATATTCATTTGCTATTCTGGCTTTCCCTTGTTCCGTTTGTAACCGCCTGGATGGGCGAAAACCATTTTAGTAAATGGCCGGTAATATTATACGGCATGGTTTTATTGATGGCAGGCATGGCTTATTATATTCTGGCGCAATGCCTATTAAAAATTCATGGAAAAGATTCTTTACTGTCGCTGGCTATAGGCAAAGATAAAAAAGGAATCATATCCGTTATTTTATACATCACGGAATTGCATGCTCCTTCATCAACCCCCGGATCTGATTTTTAATCTATGTACTGGTTGCTGCAATATGGTACATACCCGACAGAAGGATAGAAAAGAAAATTGAAACTGAACACAAGGAAGATCAATAAATAAATGCTTAACTTATTTTTTTAGGCGGCAGATCAAAGGCAATGGCGTCATGTTCAAAATGCCCTTTATGAGAACCATCGCAAAAAGGCTTATTCTTAGAGTGGCCGCAGCGGCAAATGGAAACGATTTCCCTTCCACCCAAACCATACACGCTTTCATTTTTATCAACGATCTGGAAATCGCCTTCAATTTTAAGAGAGCCATTGCTGTTAATTGTAATTTTTGTTGCAGACATAATAGGTTTTTTAAGTAAATTAAATATGGTTAATATTTTGCAATACTAATTAATTAGAAGCAATTATTTTGTATTTAGACTACCGTAGTTTTAAAAACTACGGTAGTCTTCATTACGTAAAAAAAGACTTCTAAAGTTTTTTAAACTTTAGAAGTCTTAATGATATGAACTGAAGCTATGTATGCTTAATTCAGTTTTACCACTTTCACCATTTGTTTTTTGGTGCCCTGGCTCACTTCAATAATATAGGTGCCGGAGCCAACATGATCGCCAAATATGTATGTTTCTCCGGGCACCCCACTCTTAACCTGAACCAGTTTACCCGCCATGTCAAACATCCTGATCAGCAAGGCTTCTTTAACAGTGCTCTTCACCTTCAGGTTAAAGAAATTCACCGTAGGATTTGGCCACGCAGTGATTGAAAGTCCCGGAACCTGCGGCTCTGTATATTTCGGAATCGCTCCCGCATCTGTCAGTGGAAGCGAAGTACAAGCCGGATCCGTTGTGGCTAAAACGGTAACCGTTGTTGTGCAGGTTGACGTATTTCCGTTTACATCTTTTACCGTCCACTTGATCGTTGATACCCCAAGGTTAAATAAACCACTTGCATTGGTGCCAGAACCGGTCCGGCTGGTGGCTCCTGTAATGGCATACGTTGTACTTAGGATACCACAATTATCACTTTGAGCCAAAAGTGGAATAGTGTACGTGTTATTGGCAACCTTACATAAGGTTTGTGCCACAGGACAAACAAGCGTTGGAGGCGTAACATCTTTTACCGTAACGGTAAATGTACAGGTCTGTGCATTACCACTGGCATCAATTACCGTATAGGTTATCGTACTTACACCGGTAGCATAGTTCATGGTGGGTACAAAATTAATTCCCATATTGGATGATGATCCATAAGTAACGCCGGTCATTGCCCATATTACTGTTTTCACACGGCAGTTATCACTAAACACCGGCGGGGCAAGGGTTACCGGAGTGGCGCTGCAAACCGGGCCCGTATTGGCGATAACATTTGCAGGGCAGGTAATGTCTGGTTTCTCCAAATCCTTAACCGTTACCCTTTGTACACAGGTCCTTGTATTACCACTCTTGTCGGTCACCGTCCAGGTTACATAATTCACTCCTATATTATAAACAGCCGGTGCATTATTGGTTACACTTACCACTCCGCAATTATCACTTGTTGTTGGTGTACCAAGGCTTACCGGG
>JANOGE010000240.1:0-2011 GCA_031414035.1 Chitinophagaceae bacterium
GAAAAGTATTTCCTAAGTTTATAGAAGATGAACCTAAGTATAAGGACCTGGATAGAATTAAAAAATATTTTGAAAGATCTGATCCTGTTGTTTCTTTCAAATTGGGTAAGGTTCCCAAACAGGTTACTTCCTGAAATATAAAAACCGGAGGCATTGCATCTATAAAATACATCAATAATAATAAAATACAATGAAGTTTGCATTAGTTACAGGAGGATCGAGGGGAATTGGACGGGCTATTTGTATTAAGATGGCTGATATGGGATATAATGTATTGATCAATTATAAATCGAATGAAGAAGAAGCGAATAAAACGCTGGCATTAATTAAAGAAAAAGGGGTTGATGGGGAGGTCATACAATTTGATGTATCTGATAAAGAAGCCATAAAAAACAAACTGGGCGCATGGATGGAAACCAATGAGGACAAGGTTATTGAAGTATTGGTTAACAATGCAGGCATAAGAGAAGATGCCCTTATGATGTGGATGAAAGATGAACAATGGGAAAAGATTATTAAAACCAACCTGGATGGATTTTTTTATGTTACCCGTTTGGTAGTAAACAGTATGCTGATGAAAAAATACGGGAGGATCATCAATATCGTTTCGCTTTCGGGTTTAAAAGGATTGCCCGGGCAGACCAATTATTCTGCAGCCAAAGCAGGTGTTATTGGGGCAACAAAAGCGCTTGCCCAGGAAATAGGCCGAAAAGGGATTACTGTAAATGCCGTGGCCCCCGGTTTTATCAAGACAGATATGACAGAAGGGTTGAATGAAAGTGAATTGAAAAATATGATCCCTTTAAAACGATTTGGTTTACCGGAAGAGGTTGCACATACCGTAGCTTTTTTAGCTTCGGCAGGGGCAGCATATGTAACGGGGGAAGTGATTTCTGTAAACGGAGGATTGTATTCGTAGGAATTCGCCTTTTGACGAGTTCGAACACGCTAAAAGGCGTGTTCCCACAAAAAAAATATGAACAGAGTCGTTATAACCGGCATGGGCATTTATTCCTGTATAGGAAAAAACCTGGATGAGGTTAGGGATTCCTTATACAAAGGGAAATCCGGCATCATACTGGATCCGGTGCGCAAAGAATATGGTTACCGCTCTGGTTTAACCGGGTTTGTAGAAAAACCAGATTTAAAGGCTGTTTTAGACAGAAGGGCAAGGATCATGTTACCGCAGCAGGGAGAATATGCATACCTGGCAACAATAGAAGCTTTGGAAAATGCAGGCATTGATGCAGATTATATACTGGCAAATGAAATAGGGATCATATATGGGAATGACAGTACAGGCAAAGCCATTATTGAAGCCAATGATATTATTAGGGAGAAAAAAGATACCACATTAGTTGGTTCGGGTGCGGTTTTTCAAACGATGAACTCAACCGTAACGATGAACCTGGCCACCATTTTTAAATTACGAGGTGTAAACTTCACCATCAGTGCGGCTTGTGCAAGTGGTTCTCATGCCATCGGACTTGGTTATCATTTTATTAAATCAGGGTTACAGGATTGTATTATTTGCGGCGGTGCACAGGAAATCAATCATTTATCCATGGGTACTTTTGATGCTTTATCTGCTTTTTCTATCAGGGAAAATGACCCAACAAAGGCATCAAGACCTTTCGACAGGGACCGGGACGGTCTGATCCCCAGCGGGGGCGCAGCAACTGTTATTTTAGAAAGCCTGGAATCGGCACAAAAAAGAGGCGCAACTATTTTAGGTGAAGTAATTGGCTATGGCTTTTCATCCAATGGAGGGCATATTTCGAACCCCACGGTTGAGGGCCCGGTAAGATCACTGTATATGGCTATGAAAGATGCAGGGATATTAGCCAAAGAGGTTGATTATATTAACGCCCATGCCACTTCAACACCAGCCGGAGATTCCAGTGAAGCAAGGGCAATTCATGAAGTTTTTGGTGAACACAGGCCATTGGTAAGTTCAACAAAATCAATGACAGGCCATGAGTGCTGGATGGCTGGAGCCAGTGAAATTGTT
>JANOGE010000241.1:0-33448 GCA_031414035.1 Chitinophagaceae bacterium
GGATGGGGAACTGGAAAAAATATTTGATATACCAGGTAATATGTTACCACAAATACGCAGCAGCAGTGAAGTATATGGTACAACACAGAATATTTTAACCACACATAATATACCCATTGCCGGCATTGCCGGCGACCAGCAGGGGGCTTTATTCGGGCAAATGTGTATACAGCCGGGCATGGTTAAAAATACCTATGGTACCGGTTGCTTTATGTTAATGAATACCGGGGAACAACCTGTTATGTCAGCAAATAATTTACTGACCACCGTAGCCTGGAAGGTGAATGGGATTACACAATATGCTTTAGAAGGAAGTGTTTTTATTGCAGGTGCAGTAGTGCAATGGTTACGGGATGGATTAGGCATCATAAAAAAATCAAAGGATGTGGAAGAACTTGCTGCAAAGGTTGACGGTACTGATGGCGTTTACGTTGTACCTGCTTTCACAGGCCTGGGTGCTCCACACTGGAACCAGGATGCCAGGGGTGTTATTACCGGACTAACGAGAGGCAGCAATGCCAGTCATATTGCCAGGGCTTCCCTGGAAAGTATTGCATATCAAACCATGGATGTATTAAAAGCTATGGAAGCAGATTCCGGCATTTCAATTAAAGAATTAAGAGTTGATGGAGGGGCCACCGCCAATGATTTGCTGATGCAGTTTCAAAGCGATATTTTAAGTACAAAAGTATTGCGGCCAAAAATTACCGAAACCACGGCGTTGGGTGCTGCCTATCTGGCCGGTCTTGCAGTAGGTTACTGGAAAAGTATGGAAGAAATACAACATCAATGGCAGGTTGATAAAATTTTTTCACCAACCATGGAGAGATCCAAAAGAATTGAATTAACAGCCGGTTGGCAAAAAGCGGTAAATACGACTATAAACAATACCAAATAAAATACTTCGCAAACCCAGTCGGTGTTTTGGATCCCAGATGACGGTGGGAAGTATAATAACTATGAACAGAACCGACATGTTACAGGGGCTTAGCGAAACTACCGAATGGGATATAATAATCATTGGCGGTGGTGCTACAGGCCTTGGTACTGCAGTTGATGCAGCAACAAGGGGGTATAAAACTTTATTGGTGGAGCAGCATGATTTTGCAAAAGGAACGTCAAGCCGTTCAACAAAATTAGTACACGGTGGTGTCAGGTATTTGGCCCAGGGCAATAATAAATTAGTAAGAGATGCTTTAAAGGAAAGAGGATTATTGTTAAAAAATGCGCCACATGTTACCCGTACTCTTTCTTTTGTTTTGCCCTGTTACAGTATATGGCAAAAAATTTATTATGGCATTGGTTTAAAAGGGTACGATGTTTTGGCAGGTAATTTGGGCCTGGGTAAAACAAGCATTATCAGCAGCCAAAAAACAAAAGAGTATTTACCTACCATTGATACAAAAAATTTACGGGGTGCAGTAATGTATAAAGACGGGCAGTTTGATGATGCAAGGCTTGCCATTAACCTTGCCCAGACAGCAGTGGATAATGGTGCAACACTATTAAATTATTGTAAAGTATCAAAGCTGGTCAAGGACAATAAAAAGATTTGCGGTGTTATTATAAAAGATGAATTGAATGGAACCGAATACAAATTAAAAGGGAAAGCCATTATTAATGCCACGGGTGTTTTTACTGATGAGGTTTTGCGGATGGATAATGCCGAAACCAAAAATATGGTAAGCCCGTCCCAGGGCATTCATTTGGTTTTGGATAAAAAATATTTCCCCGGTAATGAAGCTATGATGATCCCGAAAACAGAAGATGGGCGGGTCTTATTTGCTGTGCCCTGGCATAATAAGGTAATTATTGGCACCACCGATACACCCGTAAAAAGTCATTCAATGGAACCCATACCATTGGAAATTGAAATTGAATTCATTTTGCAGCACATCAATAAATACCTTGATGTAGAAATAAGCAGGAAGGATATAAAAAGTGTTTTTGCAGGTTTAAGGCCTTTAGTAAAAAAGGGAGCATCAAAAAGAACGGCATTAATGCCAAGAGATCATACCATAATAGTAAGCACAAGCGGATTAATTACGATCACAGGGGGTAAATGGACAACCTACCGGAAAATGGCAGAAGAAGTATTGAATAAAGCAATATCAGTAGCTAAGATGGAAAAAAGATTATGTGTAACCTCGGTATTAAAAATTCATGGCTGGGTAAGTGCAACAGATAAAAAGGAACCATTACATTTTTATGGAAGTGATGGAGTGCATATAAAAAACCTGTGTAAAGAAAAGGAAAGCCTGTCGGAGTTGATTCATCCATCTTTCCCAAATATAAAGGCCGAAATTACCTGGGCTGTTCGTAATGAAATGGCGGTAACGGCAGAAGACATTTTAGCAAGACGAACAGGAATATTATTTTTAGATGCAAAGGCGGCAATAGAAGCAGTACAAACAGTTGCAGCAATAATGGGAAAGGAAATGAATAAAACGGATGATTGGATACAGCAACAAATAAATGATTTTACTGCGGTAGCTAAACAATATGTATTATCTTGAATGCTTTCAATGTTTCACTATTAACTTATAAGGCTTATGTCTCCATTTTTTGCAGAACTGATCGGCACCGCATTTTTAATATTATTGGGCGATGGCGTTGTAGCTAATGTGGTATTAAATAAAACAAAAGGCAATAATGGCGGATGGATCTTTATCACTTTAGGTTGGTGCATCGCAGTTTTTGTGGGTGTTTATGTTTCTGCAGCACAGAGCGGGGCACATTTAAACCCTGCAGTGAGTATCGCTCTTGCAGCAGCAGGAAAATTTGATTGGGCTAATGTTCCACTTTATATAGCCGGGCAATTTGCCGGTGCTATGCTTGGCGCTTTATTGGTTTGGATAGCTTATAAAAAACATTTTGATGAAACCACAGATGCCGATGCTAAATTGGCAGTGTTTTGTAACAGTCCGGCAATTAGAAATACAGGATTTAACATGGCTACTGAAATCATAGCAACATTTGCCCTGGTATTTGGCATCTTTTTCATTACAGGTGCCGATGCCGGCCTGCGTTCTTTAGATGCATTACCGGTTGCATTATTGGTTTTAGGTATTGGGTTATCCCTTGGTGGCCCTACGGGTTATGCCATCAACCCTGCAAGGGATCTTGGTCCACGTATCATGCATTTTATTTTGCCCATAAAAAATAAAAGAGATAGTGACTGGGGCTATAGCTGGATACCCGTTGCCGGTCCCGTTGCAGGTGGATTATTGGCAGCATTGGCCTATAACATCATACATTAGTCTTTCGAAAAATGCATATCTGCTGCAATAGGGTAATGATCTGAGTAGGGCACTTCTATTTTACTGAATTGAGTCACCTTAAATTTTTTATCAGCCAGTATATAATCAATTCTCAGGGTGGGCGATATAATACGAAGCGTTTTACCAAATCCTGAACCCTTTTTTAAAAAGGCATCCTGTAAATCACCTTTAGCAGTAAAATAAGAATACGAATTTGGAACATCATTAAAATCGCCACAAATGATCACTGGATAAGGGCTTTCTTTTATTTTAGTATTCAGCAACTCTGCCTGTCCTGCTCTTTTTATATAGGCATTCCTTAGCCGGTAAGCAATGGCTTTTGATTCTGAAACACTTGCTTTTATCGGGTCTTTTTTCAGATTATGCAGGATCTTAAAATGTGCGTCTTCAAACATTACGGATTGAAGGTGCGTTGTAAAGATCCTTACCGTATGCGTGTTGATCTTTATATCAGCAAATACAATGGGTTCTGCAAAATCATCATAATTATAAAAAAAATGTGCTGAATCTGTAATTGGATATTTGGATATGATAGCAAGGGCGGTTAATATAGTTGATTTGTAAACCCTGTAAGGGATATAGGTTTTTGCAAAATAACTGTACCGGTAACCACTTTCCCTTAAAGCAGGAATTATTGAATCCCTGTATTTTGAATCTTTATAGTAAATATATTCCTGGAAGCATAGAACATCAGCATTACTTTTTTTTATAACCTCGATCATCTCATCCTGGTAATCTGATTTTATTCCATTCGACCGGTTCGATTCTCCCCAGTTGGACAGGTTCCAGGTAAAAACCCTTAAGGTTTCAGGTGATTTGGCAACTTTCAATTTTTCAGGTAAATGAAAACTGGTGAGGACCGAAAGCTGCTGCCAGCTTAACAATATGGCAGCAATACAAAATAATGCCCATTTTGACCTTTTTATAATCCAGTATATCAAAAACCCCAGTATAACAATTAATAGCAGGGGAAATATCAGCCCGAGCATGGCAATAAACCAGGAGCTTCCAGAATTGATAAAAGGAACAAGGCAGGCCAGTAAATAAAATAGAACGGCAATAATATTAGTACCGATAAAAGAAAACCATATAATTTTTTTAAATTTTGCCAGCATATCTGAAATTTACATAAACCAGGGCATTTTCCTTTAACGCAGAATAACGGATATATTGTGTTTGATCTGTATTCCCGCAGGTATGGGGTCTGCCCTTTTTACTCAAAATTATCCTTTAAAATGGCTAACCTGAAATTTCAAATTTCAAACTCCAACCCTTACCTTTGCCGCTCAAATTCAGACTTCATTATAATAAAATACCATTTATGGCCAATACGGGTAAAGTAAAATCGATTATCGGTGCAGTAGTAGATGTTCAGTTTGACAGCAACAGCAAGCTTCCTGAGATATTAAATGCATTAGAATTAAAACGTGAAAACGGTGATACACTGGTACTTGAAGTACAACAACACCTTGGCGAAGATAGTGTTCGTACCATTGCTATGGATGGAACAGAAGGGTTGGTACGTGGGACAGTTGTTATAGATACCGGCAAACCCATTGCCATGCCTGTTGGAGATGCCATTAAAGGCCGTCTTTTTAATGTAACCGGCGATGCAATTGATGGTTTACCACAGGTTAGTAAGGTAGGTGGCCGTCCTATTCATGCAAAACCGCCATTATTTGAAAACCTGAGTACGGCCAATGAAATTCTGTACACCGGTATTAAAGTAATTGACCTGATTGAGCCATATGCAAAAGGAGGTAAGATCGGATTATTTGGAGGAGCAGGGGTAGGTAAAACCGTTTTGATCCAGGAATTGATCAACAATATTGCAAAAGCATATAGTGGTGTTTCGGTATTTGCCGGGGTAGGTGAAAGAACCAGGGAAGGAAATGATCTGATGAGAGAGATGATTGAAGCAGGCATCATGAACTATGGCGAAAAGTTTAAGCACAGCATGGAAGAAGGTGGATGGGATCTGAGTGCAGTGAATATGGAAGACCTTAAAGAATCAAAAGCAACATTTGTTTTTGGTCAGATGAACGAACCACCGGGAGCAAGGGCCCGTGTGGCTTTAAGTGGATTAACCATTGCTGAATATTTCCGTGATGGAGATGGTACCGGACAGGGAAAAGACATTTTATTTTTTGTAGATAATATCTTCCGTTTTACACAGGCTGGCTCCGAAGTATCGGCTCTATTGGGTCGTATGCCATCTGCGGTAGGATATCAGCCAACTCTGGCCACAGAGATGGGATTGATGCAGGAAAGAATTACTTCAACCAAGAACGGTTCAATTACATCTGTACAGGCGGTATATGTACCTGCGGATGATCTGACCGATCCGGCTCCGGCAACAACCTTTGCTCACCTGGATGCAACAACCGTATTGAGCCGTAAGATTGCCGATTTGGGAATCTATCCTGCGGTTGATCCATTGGATAGTACTTCACGTATTCTAACCCCATTAATTGTTGGTGATGAACATTACAACACAGCAAACCGGGTGAAATTAATATTGCAGCGGTATAAAGAATTACAGGATATTATCGCCATCCTTGGTTTAGATGAATTGAGTGATGAAGATAAACTGGTGGTATCACGTGCACGCAAAGTACAACGTTTCTTAAGTCAGCCTTTCTTTGTGGCCGAGCAGTTCACCGGTTTAAAAGGGGTGTTGGTGCCTATTGAAGATACCATCCGTGGTTTCAATTCTATTATGGATGGAGAAGTGGATGAGTATCCCGAAGCGGCATTTAACCTGGTAGGTACTTTGGAAGATGCGATTGAAAAAGGTAAGAAGTTGATGGAAGCGGCGAAGGCGTAAGAAAAAGTAGCAGGTAGATAGTAGCTAGTAGCAGGAAAGAAGGTATAAAGTATTTGGATTTTTTTATTTTTATATATCCTTTTACTTTATTAAAACTCTTCTGTTATGAAAATCCACAATTTTAAAGAACTACAGGTTTGGCAAAAAGCTATGGATCTTGCAGTATTTGCTTATCAACTTACAGGGTATTTTCCTAAAGAGGAAAAATATGGATTGATATCTCAAATACAAAGATGCGCTGTTTCAATACCATCTAATATTGCCGAAGGAAGTGGGAGGGTTTCTAACAAAGAATTTCAGCATTTTATCAGTATTGCGATGGGGTCTTCTTTCGAATTAGAAACACAGGTTATTCTGGCATTCAGGTTTAAATATATTAATGAAGAACAACTGACAGCTTTTGAAGAAATGGTAAGGTCTGTTCAGAAAATGTCTTTCGGATTATACAATAGTTTACAAAAATAAAAGCTGGTAACGTCTTGCTACCTGCTACTTAAAATCTTGATACATGGTTCTTGAGATATTAACACCCGAACAAAAGATCTTCAGCGGCGATGTATATGGCGTACAATTACCGGGCATTGCAGGTTTATTTGAAGTATTAGACAGGCATGCGCCCATGGTAAGTGCGTTAAAAGAAGGAAGGTTGAAAATTTTAATAGACAAAACACAAACTTCAGGCTATACTATAAAAAGTGGTTTTGTAGAAGTGTTGAATAATAAAACCACGGTGCTGGTTGAAGGAGCAGAAGAGGTTTAAATTATTATTTTTATTTTAATCAAGTTGCTTTTTTAACTGTACAAAGGCCCAGGCGGTAAAGGGAAGTAATATTAAACTTAAAAAAGCAAACCAGTTACCTGTAAAATAAAATATCAGTAAGCTGACCATTATAAGAAAAAGCGGGTACAATATAAACAGGAACCCAATCATTTTAGAATCATCATGCCCCTCTTCTTTTATAAGTAGATCACTTAACCATTTTGAAAAATAATATAAAGGCGCATGTATTATTCCGCCAATAACTGCAGGTATAAACAAAAGTAATTTTTTAATGAAAGAATGGTTTATATAAAAAGCTTTATGTAAGGCGGTTTTGTCATTACTTTCAATTTCAAAAACGTATTTATTTAACTGATTATTTAAAGTTTCATTAAACTGTTTGATTGCATTACCATGCGTGTCTTTAAAGTCAATATCTTCTTTGGTAATAATATCACCAAAAAACAATTTTATGTTTTTCCCAAATTTTTTAAAAGAACTGTAATTAATGGCAACCGGCAATGCTTTCACATCAATACCATCCTGCCAGCTGCTGATAGCCAGTCGGGCCGTCCCTTTTTTTAAAGCACGTAAATGCCATTCATTAATACATTTCCCTTCGCTGAAAATAAGTACAATGCCATTTTGCTTAAAAATATTTTTACAAAGCTCAAAGGTTTTATAATTCTCATCCATATTTTCCACTCCCTCGCTAACCCGGTATACCGGGAACATTTTAAACAGGGATAAGAACCGGGCTGCCAGTTTATTTTTAAATGCATCACCCCTGGCAAGGGAATAAACAGTTCCGTCAAACAGGGTGCAAAGTATAATGGCATCTAAAAAAGAATTGGGATGATTTACGGCTAGCAGTAAAGGACCTTTATGTTTTAACTGTTCTTTACTGTTTATGGTCAGATCTCTGCAATAAAAAGGTAAGGCAAGCTTTGCAATAATTTTTACAAGAGAATACAGCAATTAGTTGGAGGTTTTAAAAGGGAAGTTAATTATAATTCAAATATAAAAAACAATAGTATAGAATTGAATGGTTTTGTACCTGTTAACTTTAAAAAACTAATTTAACTGCGGGTCAATAGGAAAATTGATCATCATTTCATATTCACCACCCAGGTGTTGCAGACTTTCTTTCCAGATATCATCTTGTTGTATTTTAAAAACCAGGTTATGTGTTGCCGGTACCGTAAGCCAGCTTTTTTCTTTCATCTCGTCACGTAGTTGCCCATCTCCCCAGCCACTGTAACCCACAAAGAATTTTATTTTCTTTACGTCAATACTCTTGTTTTTTATATGTGCAGCCAGCGTTTCAAAATTCCCTCCCCAGTAAATTTCATTACTTATTTTCTGCGAATCAGGAATGAGGCCGGGGTATTGATGTAAAAAGTGAATGGTATTCATTTGAACAGGCCCACCATAAAATACCGGTAATTCATATCCTTCAAGGTCAGTGACCAGTTCACCCAATGTTTGTTCAATTTGCTTATTTAAAACAAATCCAAAACTGCCTTGCTCTTTATGTTCACATAAGAGCACAACGGTTCGTAAAAAATTGGGATCTTTTAAAAAAGGGTCCGCAATCAGTAATATACCCGGTGCCGGTTGAATCATTTTCCTAAAGTAGTATTTAATTGTAAAAAACAACTGCACAGGGATATTTTTTTTCAAATAAATTCTAAACCTTAGTTAAATTTATTGTTTAGTGGTTTTAGAGTATTTTACAGGCATATACTGATTTATCTTTACAGGGATGAAGAAAATTTTTCCAATCATTACAATACTGATCCTGCTTTCCTTACTGGGCCTTATTTTTTTCCAGATATTATGGATCGACAGTGCACGGGATACAAAAGATAAGCAGGTTGAGGAGAATATTGTTCAGGCTGTTTATTATGCCGCATCCGTTCTTACCCAGGACAGGAACCCCCTTATGCCAATGGTTAAAAAAAGTGATCTTCTTTTTCCCGGTGATAAATTGCAGATGCAATATTTTAAGCCATCTGTTATAAAACGATTTTCGCGTGATGAAATGGCAGATATCATACGAATGGCATTTAATAAAAATAATTTGCAAAATTATCCCTTTGAGTTCAATGTAAGGGTTAATGCGATCAATGGAGATATGGTTTTCAGTGAAAATTTTTTTAAATACTACGAGGATACAAATAATTTAAGGCATGTATTGGCATTGGAACCCCCCAGTGGAAGTAATTTCGAAAACCTGGTAAGAGAAGAATTGCTTTCCGTTATTGTGCCCAACCAGCAAAGCCTGATATGGAAAGAAATGATCTGGTTTATTTTGGGCGCTATACTTTTTACAATCATTATCACTACGGCCTTTTTTATAACAATACGCACTTTATTAAAACAGAAAAAACTAAGTGAGATAAAATCCGATTTTATCAACAATATGACCCATGAATTTAAAACACCCTTAGCAACCATATCTCTTGCCGTTGATGCTTTAAAAAATGAAAAAGTAAAGGGAGATAAGGAGAAAACAAATTATTTTACCGGCATCATAAAAGAAGAGAATAAGCGAATGAATAAACAGGTTGAAACCATACTGCAGGCTGCTTTGCTGGATAAACAGGAAGTACAGTTGAACCTTAAAAAATTGTCGGCACATGATTTGATCGTAAGTGCTTTAAACAACATCAACCTGCAGGTAGAAGAAAAGAACGGTAAGTTAGAAGTGGATTTAGGGGCAGAGAAAGACCTGATCATGGCAGATGAAGTACATTTTACCAACCTGATAAATAACCTGCTTGATAATGCAGTTAAATACTCGAAAGAAGATCTGTACATTAAACTGAGTACAAAAAATGCCGGCAACCAGTTTAAGATAATAATTGAAGATAACGGGATAGGTATGAATAAAGAAACCCTTAACAAGATTTTTGAAAAATTCTACCGGGCTCATACCGGTAACGTACATAATGTAAAGGGCTTTGGATTAGGCCTGAGTTATGTAAAAACGATGATCGATGCCCATCGCGGAACAATAAAAGCAGAAAGTGTTTTGGGAAAAGGCAGTAATTTTTGCATATCGGTTCCATTGGCAAAATAAACATTCATCTCCGGGAAAGTAGTACCACTAACTTCAATTCGCTCTAATCATTACTTACTGAATAAACTTTTATAACCACCAGATTATTTTGCAATAAAAAATTCCATATTAGATCTTCATTCAGAACTGTTACAATGCCTTAGTTTTTTTATTTCAGGATACCGGGGTCATTACGGAAGTTATTTTATTGCAAAATCGTAATATCTTTTTCATCTCCTTTTTTAATTCAAAATGCTTGATTGTATAAAGATAAATGTGACCAGTTGTTTCTTCTGGTGCAGTATATACTGATGATAAGCCCGTTTTTAGCTGTTGAAAATAATTTTCTGTTGCAGGAAGGACAGGTATTTTAATCACTGCTTTATCATTAATTTTTGTAATAAAGCCTTTCCTCAATACCAGGAAGTTAGGATAGGGGATCTGTTTTTTATCAATAAACCGGGTAATTAACACTAATCCACAGATTTCCACATTCAATTCACACTCATATTTAATAAAAAGACCTTCAAAGCCTTAGCCTGTTTGTTATAGTCTTTTGGGGATAAAAAAGTTTATTCCAAATTTGTTCATAAAGTGGGAAAAAGTGTTATTTTGTGGAAATTTCTGTTATTAAACGGCTAAATACTTGAAAATGATAGGTTTCCTTGGTGAATATGAGGCCACTTTAGATGCAAAAGGGCGCTTTCTTTTACCGGCAGGCTTTAAAAAGCAGTTGCCGGAAGAAAGTACCACACATTTCATTATAAACAGGGGTTTTGAAAAATGCCTTACACTATACCCACAACAAAGTTGGGAGCCTATTTTTTCCGGGATCAGCAAACTGAATGATTTTGATCCTAAGGTAAGAGAATTCAGGCGTTATTTTTTAAATGGGGCTACACAAATGGAACTGGATTCTGCGGGCCGTTTATTACTGCCCAAAAACCTTACCGAACATGCCGGGTTGGAAAAAGATATTGTATTGGTTTCGGCAGTTAACAAAATTGAGATCTGGGATAAAACCAAGTATAAACAGTTCTTTGAAACTTTTACACCACAATCATTCAGCGATCTGGCTAATGAAGTGATGAACAGGAAAGATGGGATTTAGGAATCCACCTGCCGCCGGCAGGGGAGTAATTAGAAAATGGAATGACTAAAACTAAAATCGATAAAGCAATTCAAAATTCCGGATTTCCGGATTATCACACACCGGTATTACTGGAAGAATGCATGGATGGATTAAATATTAAACCGGAAGGTGTATATGTGGATTGCACATTTGGTGGTGGAGGGCATAGTCGTTCGATATTGCAAAGATTAAATGAAAATGGAAGGTTGATCGTTTTTGACCAGGATGAGGATGCTGTAAAAAATGCACCAAAGGATAAAAGGGTTGTATTTATAGCTCAAAATTTCAGGCACCTGCAACGATTCTTACGACTACAGAAAATTTCTAAAGTCAACGGCATTCTTGCTGACCTTGGCGTTTCCAGTCACCAGTTTGATAAGGCCAACCGTGGATTTTCCATACGCTTTGATGCCGGATTGGATATGCGTATGGACCAGCGTCAAACCTTAACAGCTGCATTTATTATCAAAAATTTCACCGAATTACAATTGCATAAACTATTTGAACAATATGGTGAAGTAACCAATTCAAAAACGCTTGCTAAGACCATTGTTGTACAAAGATCAATCACTCCCATCAGAACCATTAATGAATTTAAGGCGGCAGTTCATGAAATAGTAAAAGGGAATCCTCAAAAGTATTTTGCCCAGGTATTCCAGGCGCTGCGAATTGAAGTGAATGATGAATTGAATGCATTAAAAGAATTGTTGCAACAAACAACAGCCGTATTGAGTCCGGGTGGGCGTATTGTCATAATTACTTTTCATTCGGTGGAAGACAGAATAGTAAAAAATTTTTTTCGGGATGGGACATTTGGAGAAACACTGGTAGATGAAGTATTTGGCCGGCGGTTTAAAAATCCTTTTAATGTGATTACAAAAAAACCACTTACCGCATCAAACAGAGAATTAAAAGAAAACACAAGATCGAGAAGTGCAAAATTAAGGGTCGCGGAATTAAAGTAAAAGTTTCGGAGAAAAGGGTAACAAATGTAATCCACTTCAGGTAACAGGAAAATACATGTCAGAAGATAAAAAAAATATGGAACAGGAACTTACCATTCAAAAAACTGACCCGGTAACTATCGGGTGGAAGAAAAATTTCAGTTATATATGGGTGGTAAAAAATATACCCTTTTTTTTGTTTTTGACCCTTTTGGCAGTACTGTATATATATAACGGACATTTTACCGATAAGCAGGCTTTTAAAATCAATGCAACAGAAAAACGAATTAAAGAATTGGAGTATGAATACAAAACTGTAAAAAGTGACGTGATCTTCAGAAGTAAGGCCTGCGAATTGATAAAAGCAGTAGAGCCGCTTGGATTAAAGGAATTAACAGCTCCTCCAATTTTATTAAAAGCAAATTAAAAAAGTAAATAATTTAACTCCATTAGCAGTTGTAAAAATTGGAAGTAAAAAATGACATATTATGGAGGGTTTACCTCTGTTTCCTGGGTATGATTGTACTGGGTGTTGTTGTAGTGGGCAGGGCTTTTTATATTCAGCAGGTGGAAGGTAAGTATTGGACAAGCATGGGCGACAGCTTGCATTTAAAATATTTACCTATTGATGCAGAACGGGGTACCATTTACAGCGAGGATGGAAACATGTTAAGTACATCGGTTCCAGTTTTTGATGTGTTTGTTGATTTTGCAGCAGAGGGGTTAAGGGAAAAAGGCGGGAAAAGATTTAAAGATAATGTGGATACGTTGAGTATTTGCCTGGCTAACCTGTTTAATGATAAAGCCCCTCAGGTATATTTAAAGGAAATGCAACTGGCCTATAAAAATAAAGACAGGTATTATGCACTAAAAAAGAAAATATCTTTTTCTCAATACAAAGAGCTGAGAGATTTCCCTTTGGTGAAACTGGGTAAAAATAAAAGTGGCTTTATCATCAATTCAAAAGATAAGCGTATTAATCCCTATGTTTTATTGGCAAACCGGACGATTGGCCTGTCCCGGAATATCGCTAAAAATAATGTTGGCCTTGAACAGCGCTACGACAGCCTCTTAAGAGGCAAAACCGGTCAGCAACTGGTTCGATATATTGCCGGGGCCTATATGCCCGTTGATGGTGGCGATATTATTGAACCGGAAAAAGGCAAAGATATTATTTCAACACTGGACACCTATATACAGGATGTTACCGAAAGTGCACTGATGCGGATGATGATTGGCAACAATTCTTTACATGGCACAGCCATAGTTATGGAAACCGCTACCGGTAAAATAAAAGCAATTGCCAACCTGGGTAAACAACCTGATGGTTCTTATACCGAAGATTTGAATTATGGAATTGCTAAAGCAACTGAGCCGGGGTCAATATTTAAACTGGCCACCTTACTCAGCTTGCTGGAAGACAAATATGTAACTATTAATTCAATGGTCGATTGCGAAGGAGGTGAAAAATATTTTTATGGATTAAAAATAAAAGATTCTCATCTAGGCTACAGAGAACTTACTGTGAAAGATGCATTTGAAAGAAGCAGTAATGTGGCATTTGCAAAACTTGCAGATCAGTATTATCAGGATCAGCCTTCAAAATTCATCGATCATTTACATGCTTTCCGGTTAGATCAAATGACCGGGGTAGACATTACGGCTTCATCGGGCAAACCGTATATAAAAAAAGCAAACAACAAAACCTGGCATAAAACCACTATCCCCTTTATGGCACATGGGTACGAGGAACTGGTTACCCCCCTGCATATGTTGATGTTATATAATGCAATAGCCAATAATGGTAAAATGATGAAACCCTACCTGGTTAGTTCTATAAGGGAGTATGGTGTGGAAATAAAATCTATTCAGCCACAGGTGTTAGTAGAAAAGATATGCAGTGACCAAACATTGAGCCAGGTTAAAGAATGCCTGCTTGCGGTGGTAGAAGGTGAACATGGTACAGCCAGGAAAATAAAAGACAGCAGCTACCTGATTGCCGGCAAAACAGGCACAGCAGTAACGGCATTGGATAATAAAGGATATAACAAGGGGAATAAAATTTACCAGGCTTCTTTCATTGGTTATTTTCCGGCTAACCAGCCAAAGTATACGGTAGCAGTGGTTATACAAAACAGTTTACAATCAACAAAGGTATATGGCGCAGATGTTTCCGGATCTGTATTTAAAGAGATCAGCGACAGGATCTATGGCAGTTACCTGAGTACCAAACAATATACAGCAGTTAACCAAACAGACAGTTTCGGGTACAATTATTTTGGTTTAAAAAATGAATTGAATTCCATTTTCAAGTACTTAAACCTGCCCTTTATTGATTCTGCCAGATCAGGCTACTGGAGGTCAGTACAAATAAAAAATAATTCGGGCATTTTAAATACACCCTTTATTTCAACCTCAATATCCGGTTCCGTAACTCCTGATGTTGTCGGACTGGGTTTGAAGGATGCGGTGTATTTACTGGAAAATATGGGACTTAAGGTTACGGCTACCGGAAGAGGAAGGGTAGTTAATCAATCTTTAACAGCTGGATCAAATTTTAATAAATCACAAATCATTTCTTTAATTCTGAATTGATACTGCAGGATATACTATATAAGGTTTCTATACGCTCTGTAACGGGTAATACCAATATCGAGGTAGATGACCTGGTGATTGATTCCCGTAATGTTAAGCCGGGCTCTTGTTTTATAGCTGTAAAGGGAGTAAAAACAGATGGACAGTCATTTATACAAAGCGCCGTTGATAAAAACGCTGTTGCCATTGTTTGCGAAACATTACCGGCAGTTATAAACGGGGATATTACATATGTACTTGTTATAAATGCTGCTGAAGCTGCAGGATATATGAGCCATAATTTTTATGGTGAACCTTCTTTAAAAATAAAACTGGTTGGCGTAACCGGTACAAATGGTAAAACCACTATTGCAACATTATTGTGGAAACTGTTTACGGCCATGCATTATAAATGTGGGTTGATCAGTACGGTGCAAAATCAAATTGGGGAACAGGTGATTGCAGCTACTCACACAACGCCCGATGCCGTTAACATTAATGTATTGCTGAAGCAGATGGCAGATGCCGGTTGTGAATATGTTTTTATGGAATGCAGCAGCCATGCCATTCACCAGGATCGTATAACGGGTTTGCAATTCAGTGGCGCTTTGTTCACCAACATCACTCATGATCATCTTGATTATCATAAAACGTTCGATGAATATATCCGCGTAAAAAAATCATGGTTCGATAAATTATTACCATCTGCTTTCGCTATCAGTAATGCTGATGATAAAAGGGGTGCTGTAATGTTGCAAAATACTAAGGCAAAAAAATATTTCTACAGCCTGAAAACAATGGGAGATTTTAAAGGCAGGATATTAGATAACAGTCTGGAAGGGTTGCATATGACGGTGAATGAAAAAGAAGTGTACTTCCGGTTGATCGGGGAGTTTAATGCGTATAATTTACTGGCGGTTTATGGCACTGCTGTTTGTTTGGGAAAAGATAAGGAAACAGTGCTGCAGGTTTTAAGCAGCCTTGATGGTGCAGAGGGAAGGTTTGAATACATGGTAAGTAAGAAAGAAAAGATAACCGGCATTATTGATTATGCCCATACACCCGATGCCTTATTAAATGTATTGGCAACTATAAAAAAATTAAGACAAGGCAACGGGCAGATCATTACCGTGGTTGGATGCGGAGGTGACAGGGATAAAACAAAGCGGCCGGTTATGGCCGAAGTGGCCTGTGAATACAGCGATAAAGTAATTCTTACTTCTGATAATCCACGAAGTGAAGATCCTTTGGAGATTTTGAAAGATATGCTGGCGGGTGTTAATGCGGTTACAAAAAAAAAAGTTATTTCCATATCCGAGAGGAAAGAAGCCATTAAAACAGCGGTGAGCCTGGCGAATAGTGAAGACATAGTCTTAGTGGCAGGAAAAGGGCATGAGAAGTACCAGGATATAAATGGAGTGAAATATGATTTCGATGATAAAAAGATTTTGATTGAAATGTTTGAGTTGCTGGAGAAATAAAAAAAGTTTGCAGTTGGCGGTTAATAGTTGGTATTCGTCAACTCTATACTGCAAACGGCAAACTGTAAACTGAATGTATGCTGTATCACTTTTTTGCATGGCTAACTAAAGAAGGGTTCCGTTTTCCCGGTATCGGCCTTTTTCAGTTCATCACTTTCAGGGTGCTGCTGGCTATGATATTGAGCCTGGTGATCACAACGGTGTATGGTAAAAAGTTAATACAGTATTTACATAAAAGGCAATTGGGCGAATCCGTAAGAGATCTTGGCCTGGTTGGGGAAAAAGAAAAAAAAGGAACGCCAACTATGGGTGGTATTATTATCATTCTTGCCATTTTAATACCAACCCTGTTATTAGCCAATCTGGATAAAGTGTATATACGCCTGATGCTGTTGTGTACAGTCTGGTTAGGTACTATAGGTTTTATCGATGACTATTTAAAAATAAGAGCAAAAAGAATTGCCCAGGCAAAAGGAGTTGCCTACAAAAAAAGCGATAGTGATGGATTGGCCGGCCGGTTTAAAATTTTTGGCCAGGTCATACTGGGCATTATTGTAGGCGCTACTCTTTATTTTAACCAGAGTGTAGTTGTAAAAAGGGAAGTGTTAAAAACAGGTGTTGCTGTCTCGCAGGTAAATAATGATGGTAAACCCATTAAATATGATACCGTAACAATAGATGGAAAGAAAAGGTTTTTTACAAATGCCAAATCTGTCATTACCACCATTCCTTTTGTAAAAGGACATGAATTTAATTATGCAAAACTTTTACCAAAGAACTGGCAGGATTACACGTATATCCTTTATATCCTCATTGTAATATTTATTGTAACTGCTGTTAGCAATGGTGCAAATATAACCGATGGGTTAGACGGGTTAGCAACCGGTGTTAGTGCGATCATAGGAATATGTTTGGGCATTTTTGCGTATGTAAGCGGTAATATAAAATTTGCCGAGTACCTCAATATCATGTACATCCCTAACCTGGGGGAGTTATCCATTTTCATTGCCGCATTTGTAGGTGCCTGTATCGGTTTTCTGTGGTACAATGCTTACCCGGCACAGGTTTTCATGGGAGATACCGGCAGCCTGGCATTGGGGGGCATCATTGCAGCACTGGCAATCATCGTACGCAAAGAATTGCTGATACCTATGTTCTGTTTTGTGTTTCTGGTTGAAAATCTAAGTGTGATGATACAGGTAGGATATTTTAAATATACCAAACGGAAATATGGTGAGGGGCGACGGGTATTTTTAATGAGTCCGTTGCACCATCATTACCAGAAACTGGGATATCATGAAAGTAAAATAGCAGTGAGGTTCTGGATTATAACAATACTAAGTGTGGTGTTGGCAATGGTAACGTTGAAGTTGAGATAAAAATGTTTTTGAGAAACCAACCTGGAGTTTTGCCAAAGGCAGAATTCTAAGTTTTTCAAGGTGAACATGATCCAATTTATGAAAACCCAGTACCCGACCGGCAACAACCTGTTAAATTCTATCTATTGAAAAACCATTTTTTACTTCTGTATGAAGATGGATGAATAATGTAAAGAACTAAATGAAAAAACGATTGGTCATATTGGGTGCAGGGGAAAGCGGTATTGGCGCTGCTTTGCTGGGTAAACAGCAGGGATATGATGTATTTGTAAGCGATGGTGGTTTGATCAGGGATAATTATAAAATGGAATTGCAGGATAATAATATTGTATTCGAAGAAAATCAGCATACCACTGACAGGATCCTGAATGCAGATGAAATAATGAAAAGCCCGGGCATACCGGAAAAGAATGAACTCGTTAAGCAGATAAGGGCAAAAGGCATCAGCATTATCAGTGAAATTGAATTTGCTTACCGCTATAAAGGAAACAGTAAGATCATTGCGATAACAGGCAGTAATGGAAAAACAACAACAACAGCACTAACCTATCATATCTGTAAAATAAGTGGAGCCGATTGTGCCATGGTTGGTAATGTGGGTTATTCTTTTGCAAAACAGGTTGCCGAAGACCCCCGCCAGATTTATGTAGCAGAAATAAGTTCTTTTCAGCTGGATGACATTAAAACATTCCGCCCTGATGTAGCCGTGCTTACCAATATTACAGAAGATCATCTTGACCGGTATGAATACAAATTTGAAAATTATATAAACAGTAAGTTCCGTATTGTAATGAATCAGCAAAAAGAGGACATATTTATTTATAATCTCGATGATGCAGTAACTACGAAAACGATTACCAATTATCCCATTAAATCAACACTAGCCCCAATTACCATGAGTAAACAACTGCCACAGGGAGCTTATCTGCTGAATGCAAAAATGCACCTGAAATGGAAAAGCGAAGAGATGCAGATGAGTATTGAAGATTTCGCTTTAAAAGGGAAACACAATCAATACAATAGTATGGCTGCAGGTTTAGCAGCCAGTGCGGTTGACATCCGAAAGGAAAAAATAAGAGAAGCCTTACAAACTTTTGAAAGCCTGGAACACCGTTTAGAGACGGTAGCTACCATTAAAAATGTTGAATTTATAAACGACAGTAAAGCCACCAATGTAAACAGTACCTGGTTTGCTTTGGAATGCATGCAGAAACCGGTAATATTAATATTGGGTGGTGTAGATAAAGGCAACGATTACTCATTACTTAAAGAACTGGTGAGGGAAAAAGTAAAGGCCATTGTTTGCATGGGTACAGAGAACAGGAAAATTCATGAAGCATTTGGTGACATGGTGCCGCTGATGGTAAATACGGATAATGCTAAAGATGCGGTGCAGTCTGCGTTTCATTTTGCCAACAAGGGAGATGTAGTATTATTAAGCCCTGCCTGTGCAAGTTTTGACCTGTTTAAAAATTATGAAGACAGGGGAAACCAGTTTAAGCATGCAGTGAAGGAATTGTAGAAACCCGGCCCCACCTATCCTCCCCCCGGGGGGAGGGAAATGGAGGAGAAGAAAGCGAAGATGAATAGAAAGATAACGATGAAATGCTGAATTACAAATGTTGAGAAAAAATAAATACCCGGACTCTTTCTTTTTTTGGAGGGTAAAAAAAGGGTAAAGCTTTATGTCAGAACCAATAAACATAAAATCGTTCTTTACGCCCAACATCAGTAACATGGGTGGCAATTTGGTAAGTAAAACCAAAGGCGACCGGGTAATCTGGGGTATTGTGGTTATTCTTACCATGGTAAGTTTACTGGTTGTATACAGCAGCACCGGATCGTTGGCCTATAAATACAGCAGGAGCACAGAAAGCTATCTCTTTAAACAATTTGCATTTATTATACTCGGGTTGCTCATTATTTACTTTGCCCACAGGGTTAATTATACCCTTTATTCAAGGATAGCCTCCATTTTATTTGTGGCTTCTGTTTTCTTATTGATCTATACCTATTTTTTTGGCGAACGAATTAATGAAGGTACCCGTTGGATAAAACTTCCGGTCATTAATATGACATTTCAGACTTCCGATATGGCAAAACTTGCTTTATTTATGTATATGAGCAGGCTATTAAGCCGGAAGCAGAAGGTAATTAAAGATTTCCGGAAAGGTTTTATACCCATTATAACACCGGTTGTAATTATCTGTTTATTGATCGCTCCGTCAAATCTTTCAACGGCAATCCTTATTGGCGGTACCAGTATCCTGTTAATGTTTATCGGCAGGGTAAATACAAAACATATTTTATTAACTATCGGTATTTTATTGATTCCATTGATCATTTTATTTTCAGTTGCGGTAAGTACTTACGACAAAAAAGAACATAGGGCAAAAGACCTGCCGGCCCTGTTCTCTGTCGGGCGTGTGCCTACCTGGATCGGCCGCATTCAAACTTTTGTATACAGTAAAAAAGAAGATGTAAACGAAAAACTATATCAGGTACAGCAGGCAAAAATTGCCATCGCTAAAGGAAGCTGGTTTGGATTGGGGCCGGGGCGAAGCGAGGCACGTAATTTTTTACCGCATTCTTACAGCGATTTTATTTTTGCGATAATACTGGAAGAGTACGGATTGGCGGGAGGTATAATTATGGTTTTTATTTACCTGCTGTTCCTGTATCGTTGTATCCGGTTGTACCGAAAGTGTCCGTATGCATTCGGAGCTTTCCTGGCACTGGCATTAAGTTTTATGTTGGTGATACAGGCCATTGCCAACATGGGGGTTAACGTAAATATTTTTCCAAATACAGGAGTTACGCTGCCGTTGGTAAGCATGGGGGGAAGCAGTTTTTTATTCACCTGTTTATCTATCGGTATCATATTAAGTGTTGCAAGAAATGTGGAACAGCTGGAAGGAGCAAAGAAGGTAGTTGTTGAAACCGAATAAATCCATAGTCATTAGGTCATTGGTCATTTAGGTCCTGGCTTATTGAAGAGAAATTAAAGAGGTTGAAACCCAATGATTAATAACCAATGACCAAAAAAATAATCATAGCAGGAGGTGGAACAGGGGGGCATATTTTTCCGGCTATTGCAATTGCAAACGCTATAATACTGTCACAACCAAAAACAGAGATCCTGTTTGTTGGGGCAAAAGGAAAAATGGAAATGGAAAAAATACCACAGGCAGGGTTTAATATAAAAGGATTGGATATAACTGGATTTAACAGAAGTTCTTTGATAAAAAATATAGGATTACCATTTAAACTTATTAAAAGTTTTATCCAGGTGCGAAAGATCTTTAGATATTTTCACCCGACAGCTGTAATTGGCGTTGGTGGTTATTCAAGTTTTCCGGTACTGCGTTTTGCACAGGCAAAGGGTATTCCTTCTTTCATTCATGAGAGTAATTCATTTGCAGGCAGGAGCAATATCATGGCGGGTAAAAAGGCGGTAAAGATCTTTGTTGCCGCTGATGGAATGGAAAAATTCTTTCCTTCTGATAAAATTATAATAAGCGGAAATCCGGTAAGGGAAAGTATTTCAAAAAGCAGGGTGAGCAGGGAAGAGGGAATAAATTTCTTTGGCCTGGACACAGATAAAAAAACGGTTCTTTCAATAGGTGGCAGCCTGGGGGCAAAAAGCATAAATGAGGCGTTGGATAAAAACCTGGAAGAATTTGAAAAAAATAACCTCCAGCTGATCTGGCAAACGGGTAAACCCTATGCAGCAAAAGGAATGGAAAGAGCAAAGGGGAAAAGCAATATACGGGCAAATGATTTTATTAACCGGATGGAATATGCTTATGCTGCTGCAGACCTGGTAATAAGCAGGAGTGGCGCTATGGCAATTGCTGAATTAAGTGTGATGAAGAAGGCGGTAATATTTGTACCGTTTCCTTATGCGGCCGAGGATCATCAAACAGTAAATGCACAAAATTTAGTTAATAAAAATGCAGGGATAATGATAAAAGATACGGCCGCGTTAGAACAATTGGTATCAACCGTTATTGCCCTGTTAAAAGATGAAAATAAACAACAGGAGTTAAAAAGCAACATCGGCAGATCAGCTATTACCAATGCCGGTGAAATAATTGCAAAAGAAATATTGAGGAGCATATAATGATAGATATAAAGAACATAAAGAGAATATATTTTTTAGGCATAGGAGGCATAGGGATGAGTGCATTAGCCAGGTACTTTAATGCCATTGGGGTGATTGTAAATGGTTATGATAAAACAGAAACAGTATTAACAAAGCAACTGGTTGAAGAAGGAATAGCTGTTCATTTTGAAGATGGTATAGAGTTCATTGACAGGGAAGCAGACCTGGTCGTTTATACTCCGGCTGTTCCCAAAGAAAATAAAGAGTTGAATTATTTTTTACAAAATAAGTACAATGTAGTAAAACGCAGTGATGTTTTGGGAGCCATAACAAACAGTTCTTTTAATATATGCATTGCAGGCACACATGGTAAAACCACAACCAGTACCATGGTTGCACATATTCTCCGGCATAGTGAATATGGGTGCAATGCGTTTTTAGGAGGAATTGCGGTGAACTACAACAGTAATTTCTGGTTGCAGACACCGGGGAGGAACAGTAAAGGAAATGTCTGTGTGGTGGAGGCCGATGAGTATGACAAAAGTTTTTTGAAATTAGATCCGGATATAGCCATCATCAGCTCTATGGATCCAGATCACCTGGATATTTACGGTACTGCCGCAAATATGGAACAGGCATTCATAGATTTTTCTGCCAGGATAAAACCCGGAGGATTATTGCTGGGCAAATTCGGGTTGAAAAGGAGTTCAGATCTAAAAGCAGACCACATACTTTCTTATCATTTACAGGATAAAGGGGCAGATGTGTATGGAGACAGTATTAAAATGAATAATGGCAGTTACCGGTTTGATGTATTAATAAAAGGAGTTAGGATAAAAGAGGTGGTATTGAATATGGGTGGCATGCATAATATTGAAAATGTAATTGCAGCAATAGCTGTTTCACATCATTTACAGATTGAAGAGGATAAAATAAAAAAAGCAGTTTCGGATTTCAGGGGAGTGAAGAGAAGATTTGAATATATAGTGAAGAATGAAAGACAGGTGATGATAGATGATTATGCACATCATCCGGAAGAATTGAGGGCATTGATTAACGGGGCAAAAGCATTGTTCGCCGAAAAGAAATGTACAGTTGTTTTTCAACCGCACCTGTACAGCAGGACAAGAGACCTGGCTGAAGGCTTTGCGGAAAGCCTTGACCTGGCAGATGAAGTGATCATTTTGCCCATTTACCCGGCAAGAGAGTTACCGGTGGAAGGGGTAAACAGCGAAATGATCCTGCATAAAATGAAAAGCAAACATAAAAAGGTTTTAGATAAAGCTGAATTGTTGGAATGGATCAGAAAAAATAAAACTGAATTATTGATCACAGCAGGTGCGGGCGATATTGATACTTTGGTTGAACCAATAAAAAATAGTTTAATAAACTTAAATTAATAAAAAAAATCTTCCTGTTTTCTTCCCGCATGAGGCGGGCGGAACAGGAGCAAAATGAAAAAACGATATACTATAAAAAACATTCTGTTAACCACCATATGGATCGCCTTTGGTGCAGGTGCTGTTGTTTTACTGGTAGCAGCCATCCGGATAAAAGACGGGCATCATTGTAAAGGGGTTGACATTAATATACAGGGTGTTAGTAACAATTTTTTTGTAGATAAAAAAGATATCCTTAATTCCATCACAGCAAGCGAAAAAGAAAACCCGGTTGGCAAAGCCATTGGATCTTTTAATTTAAAGATGATGGAGGCTGATCTGGAAGAAAATGTTTGGATAAAAACAGCAGAGTTGTTCTTTGATAATAATGAAATACTGCAGGTAAATGTACAGGAAAGAGAACCTGTTGCCAGGGTATTTACCACAACCGGCACAACTTTTTATATAGACGAAGACCTCGCTATACTGCCGTTGAGTGAAAAATTTTCGGCCCGTTTACCGGTGTTTACCGGATTTCCTTTAAACAGAGAGGTGCTTTCAAAAGCCGACAGCAGTTTGCTGATGGAAATAAAAATAGTGAGCCTTGCCCTACAAAAGGATTCATTCTGTATGGCAATGATTGAGCAGGTGGACATAACAGCACAACGGATTTTTGAGATGATACCAAAAATAGGTAGCCAGTTAATTGTTCTTGGAGATGCAGCAGATGTGGAAGAAAAGTTAAACAAGCTGAAACTTTTTTATAAAGCGGTAATGGTTAAAGCTGGATGGAATAATTACAGTGTAATTAATGTACAATACAAAAACCAGGTAGTGGCCAAAAGAAAAGGGGCAGAAGATATACTGGCCGATTCTATAAGAACCCTGGAGATCATGAAATGGATCGTTGAAAGAGCGCTAAAACAAACCAATGATTCTTTGCAAATAATTCAGCTGGATAATGACCGTAATACTGTTGACAGCAGTATGATACAGCTATCTATCCAGCGTGACGAATCTGCACAACCATCCTATACTTTTGAAAAACCGAAACCACAAGGTGAACAAAACGATCTACCGGTGTTAAAAAAAGGTACAACAACAGCCCAAAAAAATGTAATAAAGCAAAATGTAAAGCCTGTGCAAAAACCGGAGATACCAAAAGAAAAACAAAAACCAAAAGCAGTCATGCAAAAGAAAAATGAATATGGCCCCAGCCCCTAGAATGGAAAATAGTTTAGGGGAGAAACAGGAACGAATAAAAAATCAGTATTAAAAAACACAAACACAAAAACATACAATTATGAATCAGGAACAACCCATCATCGTCGGTCTGGATATTGGCACCACCAAAATTGCTGCAATAGCCGGTCGAAAAAATGAGTACGGCAAGCTGGAAATTCTTGGCTTTGGCCGTGCCAACAGTAATGGTGTACAGCACGGTATGGTGTTGAACATCGATCAAACCATTAAAGCCATTGAAATGGCATTGAAAAATTGCTACGATTCCAATCCAAACCTGGAGATCGGGGAAGTGTATGTTGGTATTGCGGGGCATCATATCAAAAGTTTGCAGACACGTGGTGATATTGTGCGCCAGTCGATTGAAGAAGAAATAAGACAGGAAGAAATTGACCGGTTGGTTGCCGATCAATACAGGACCTATATTCCGGCCGGGGACCAGATCATTGACGTGATCCCACAGGAATTTACGGTAGATAATTTTCAGAATATTCCGAACCCGATCGGTTACAGTGGTGTAAAAGTGGGCGCCAATTTTCACATCATAACCGGCGATAAAAATGCGATAAGGAATATAAACCGAAGTGTAGAAAAAGCAGGGCTTAAAACAAAGGACCTGGTGTTGCAACCGCTAGCCTCTGCAGCCGCTGTTATGTGCGACCAGGACCTTGAAGCGGGTGTTGCCATTGTGGATATAGGGGGAGGAACAACAGACCTCGCCGTTTTTTATGAAGGTATTTTAAAACATACGGCTGTCATTCCATTTGGAGGTGAAAATATTACCAACGACATAAAAACAGGGTTAGGTGTTTTAAAAACACAGGCCGAGCAAATGAAAATACAATTTGGCAGTGCACTCAGTGATGAAGCCAAATCAAATGCTTTTATTACCATTCCCGGTTTACGGGGAATGGCACCCAAAGAGATATCGGTTAAAAACCTGGCCGGTATTATCCAGGCACGTATGAGTGAGATCATGGATTTTGTTACCTATCATTTAAAACAGGTAGGATTAGATACCCGTATGCTGAATGGCGGTGTGATATTAACCGGTGGCGGATCTCAGCTGAAACATTTAATTCAGTTGACAGAATATGTTACCGGGCTGAATGCCAGGATCGGTTATCCCAACGAACATTTGGCCGGCGGCCATATTGAAGAACTGGCCAAACCCATGTACAGTACCTGTATCGGTTTAATATTGAAAGGATATAATGATTATGAAAATAAGAACAAACAATTTGAAGAACAATTTAAAAAGATCGATATACCCGGTTCATTACAGCAACAACCCGTTGATGAAACGCTTGATGTAGTTAATGAAACCGGTCCGGTAAAAGTTAAGCAGCGTAAATCGTTAAAAACGTTTATGGATGGATTTAAAAATGGCCTGATAGAACTGTTTAAAGAAGAAGAAGACGCTAAGTTGTAAGGCCTCACCCCAACCCCTCTCCCGAGGGGAGGGAACTGGAAGTTTGAAGAGAAGATTAAGTTATTGACGAAAAAGGATTTAGAATGATGTGGAAGAGATATTGTCCGGATATGTTTAAGGTACCGCCTCCTCTCTTCGGGAGAGGAGGAAGGGAGGTGAGGCTGGAGAGAGCGGAGTTGATGAATAAAGAAACAACAGTACAAGAGTGCGACGCAACAATGATGACCAAAGAATCAAAAACTCGTAACAAAATAATAATAACAAGTTCTTATACTAACCCATTAATTAATAATCGCCGCGTTGAAAAATGCAGCATTATCTAAACAAACAACTATGATACATTTTGATTTGCCTAAAGAACAATCCTCCATCATCAAGGTTATTGGTGTAGGAGGTGGTGGAAGCAACGCAGTAAACCACATGTTTTCGCAAAATATCGAAGGCGTAAATTTTATTATCTGTAATACAGATTCCCAGGCGCTTGCTTTAAGTAAAGTGCCCAACAAAATTCAGCTGGGGCCACATTTAACGCAGGGATTGGGTGCCGGAGCCAACCCGGCCATTGGCCGCCAGGCAACAGAAGAAAGCCTGGAAGAAATAAAACGCATACTGGAAGTGAACACCAAGATGGCTTTTATTACAGCCGGCATGGGTGGGGGTACCGGAACAGGTGGGGCTCCCATTCTTGCTAAGATCTGTAAAGACCTTGGCATACTTACCGTAGGAATTGTGACCACACCTTTTGCCTATGAGGGTAAAAAAAGAATTGCACAGGCAGAAGAAGGAGTGTTATTGCTGAAAAATCATGTAGATACCTTACTGGTGATCAGCAACGATAAATTACGTCATCAGTTTGGTAATTTAAAAATGAAAGAAGCCTTTGCAAAAGCAGATAATGTGTTGGCAACAGCAGCAAAATGTATAACCGATGTTATAAACAGTACCGGCCAGATAAATGTCGATTTTGCAGATGTTTGTACCGTAATGAGTAATGGTGGCGTGGCTATTTTGGGCAGTGCTTCTGCTGAGGGAGAAGAGAGGGCTCAACAGGCCATTGAAAATGCGATCAACTCTCCATTGCTCAATGATAATGATATTCGTGGCGCCAAATGGATACTGATAAATATAAATTCTGCAGAGGGGGAACATGAATTTACCATGGACGAAGTGGAAGTCATTCAGAATTATTTATTGAGCCAGGCAGGCGATGATACCGATGTGATCTTAGGTTTGGGTTATGATAATAATTTGGGTGCACAGATTGGTATAACATTGATTGCAACAGGTTTTGAGCATAAAGATCCATTTGAGAAAAAGACCGAAGTAAAAACTGAAACGAAGGCTGAAAAAATAGTGATGACGCTGGAGATGCCCTCAAAAGACGAAAAAGGGCCGGCTGCCGGTAAAGAAAAACCAATGCAGCAACCCACTTTACAGTTTGATGAAAAGGAAGAAGAAGCTGCCATTGCAGAAATAACAGAACTGCCGGTTATGCAAATCATTGAAGAAGACATGATGCCGAAATTAAAAGAGTTTACTATTGAAGAAAAAGAAGTGGAAATACCAGGTAAAACTACTGTGGACAAATTGGATGTAGCTTCGGTATTTTTTGAAATATCTTCGGCCACAGATCAGATTCCGGTTATTGAATTTGATATTCCCCAAAGTCCCCCACCCGTTGATAAACCAGCAAAAATTAAAAATGAAATTCCTTTAGTTAATAAAGATGCTAGCCATCCTCCTTCGTCTGGAGGATATCTGTCCAAGCCTTCGCAAATTTATGCGGAGGAGCGGTCAGTACCAGAATCCAATCCGATTGATGAGCTGCTGCCGGTGCAGGATAGAGAACAGGAAGACGAACCTGTAATTGAAATGCAACTGGTAGTTAAATCCCATCAAGCGGCGGAGGAGGAGCAACATGTACAACCAGCTCAGCCCATCATGATGTCCAATGTTGAGGAGCCTGCCATGCAGGACGAAACAGAGGATCTTCGGCGCAGGGCGATAGATCGGATTGCAAAACTGCGTAACTTGTCATTCAACATTAACGCAGCCGATCCTAATAATGAGTTTGAAACGGTGCCTGCTTACCTTCGCCGCAATATGGAACTTCATAACTCCATTGCAGATGTTGAAAGTTTTTATAGTAATTATACAGTAAAGACAGATGATAATAACCAGGCCGAGATCAGTACGATCAACAGTTTTTTAGAAGGGAAAAAACCTGATTAGAATAATATTGCCAAACCTTACAAATCCGTTTGTCAATAAACGTTTTTTATATTTGGTATTCTAAGAATTGACCCCGCTTTTTGGAGCGGGGTCTTGTTTTATATAGTTTACGTAGTTAACAGTAATAGTTAATTAAGTACTTCTGCGCCACGTTCGGCCAGCCAGCGGTTTACCGTATCTGAAATTTGTATGGTACGCTTTTCGATGACCTTTTTCGGCTTCTCGCTTTCTTTCTGTTCATGTAAAAGCAGTTTTATACTTTCAACGTCAACGATTCCGGCAATACTGCAGGCCTTTTCAAGGTCGGTATGCATACCATAACCAACCACTACTTCTGCCAGTCCTTTATATTCGGGAAGTGCTAATATTTTCTTTACAAAATAATAGGTTTTATCCTGTATTATTTTTGTGTGTACGGTGTATACATGTTCCATTTCCTGTGTTTTTAAAGTGTACAATAATCGGGTTTCAGGTGGTGTTTATTTTCTTTAATATAGACCTCAGTAATTATAAATTGTTTAAACAGCTAAATATACATACGCTTATTTATTACAAAAAGGTTGATGTATACCTAAAACTGACAGGAAATGGATTGTTCATTGCAAAACACCACTACAATTAAGAGTGACGAATGCAGAAAACTGAAATGTAATTCAAAGGATAATACCGAAACAAACAAAAAAATCAGGAAAAGCCATTAACGTGATTGGCTGTTCAGAGGATAATTGTGGAAGAGGTTATGTTATAAGCTGTAGTAAAAATAAACTTTATTATTTTAAAAAAATAAGGAACTTAGTTATAAGTTATTCACCATATTAATATTCCTAAAGTGCAAAGGGCTCAACAGTAATGACTTGCTTTATAAAAAATATTTGAAACTTTTGTAAGGTGTTTATTAATGCAGCTTGTTCACAGAAACCGGGTTAGAAATTTTGCTTCATATAGGGTAATATATTCTTCGTTTTTCTACATTAAAAAAAGCTTTTCTTATGAAAGTGGAGGCAAGTAAAAAAACAGTTATTGTTTTCTGGCACTGTCTGCTTTTAACGGAACAACTGCAGTAGGTGTTGCCGGTGATGCTGTTTGTGCGGGTGGACTGTTTAAAGGTGCCCCAACACTTATATCACAACGGTGGCCCGGTTGGCCATGTGGCGGATTCATACCCGGAGCTGTGGGCTGGGTAGTGGCAGGTTGTGTATTTATAGTAACAGGTGGTTGAGTTGTGGTGGATATGTTGGCAGCTGGTTGTGCCGTTGGTTGAATTGGTTTACTATCCAATGGGGCACCAACCTGAATATCACAACGGTGACCCGGTTGCCCATGTGCGGGATTAAGTTTTGCACTACCTGCCAGTGTTGTAGTAACGGTTGGCGGAGCGGCAAGCGTTTGAGGATTTAGTTTTAAGGATTTTATATCAGGGTTGATATTAACGGTATTGGTTGCCGGCGTAACCGTATTTCCAACAGTAATGCCAGGCTGGGTATTCATTATTTGTACAGAATTTGCAAGGGTATCAGCCTTTTTATTTTCGCTGGAAGGGGTTATTAAAGACTTATCTACAAAGTCGTTACTTTTATCGTTGCCTGCACAGGACAAAAGTGTTATAATAGAAATAAAAGCGGTAGTGTATAATCTCGGGATCATTTTTAAATTATTTTATAACTGCAAAATACGATTGTTTAACTGAAACTCAATGGATAATGGCCCGGCTATTGTTTAATGAATTCAATATCAGGCATAGGCATAAAATAATTGGAAAGGCAGCTGATCATTTTTTCGCTGATAATTTTAAAATCAATGCCTTTAAAACTTACCTGCTCAAGGGAGGGGTTGAGTGTAAGGGTGAACCAGTTATTATCATTTGTTTTGTCTTTTATTATTGTAGCAACATCAGGGTACAGGGGATGCTGTACATAGATATTATCGCAATGCGTAATGTCAATATGTACTTCTCCATTATTGTCTGAAAAGGTTTCCTGTTCCTTATCATCTATAAGAAACACGCAGAGGATATTTTTTAATAAATATTTATTGGGATTGGTAAATACCAGGGTATATCCTTTTGCCTGTTTACCCTGGTTGGTTACGGTGAAATCCTTTCCGGCTTCTTTATCACTTTTAAGTTTTAGCATATCGCCTTCCACCAGAAAAGTGCCACTTGCACTGCGGTCCACAGCACCATACGTAAAGAAGAATTGAAATTTACCATCTTCCGAAAAATTAAAACCGGAAGCCATTTCTGTCCTTCTGAAATAATATTCGCCCTGTACTTTTATTTGCGACATAGAATTTAAGTTTATGATGAGCAGTAAGAAGAGAATGATTTTTTTCAATGCTAATTATACTTTGATTAAAAAATAAGTTTTTTTGTTATTGATTCATGGTGTCACAGACCTGATGTGGAGTTATTATTTCGGTGCTATGGTTGCTGAATTAAAACGCACCAATTTAACCCAATCTATAGTGCCGTTGTTGAGACAAAATGTATCAGCAAATTCTTTCGTGAATTTGTTGATCATTTTTGAATACGACTGAATGAAATCATCATTTCTTTCTTTGGCTTTATGCCCTAAAGGCTCGATGATTTTTGTAAAAAGTTCTGTGTCACTAGAAACAAATTCCCAAAAATTTTGACCACAGTATTTGAAGTAGTCTCCTTTATCGGGTTTATTATCCCTACCATAACAACAACCATTTACAGCTGTAATGGTGAGTTTTGAATTACTTGTACGAAGTGTCTTTTGTGCAGTCTTGAAATCTGCTTTCATTTTGCCAATTTGTGAACTATTACCCCAATTAGGGCCGGATTTTATTGTTACAATATAACGAATCCCATCGTTGTCAAACTCTAAATCTATACCCGGTATACCAGATTTACGTCCACCATACACTTTACCATTGATGAAAATAGCAAGTCCTTCAAGCCAGTCACCAAAAATTGTTTCTTCCTGAGAGGAAATGAAAGCGTCCGTCAGACTCTTAATAATATCTTGAGCCGTTAAAATATATTTTGCTTTGAAGAGATAAGGATTCTTTTTTCCAAGGACTTTTTTTAGTTTTAAGTCATTCAGTCCGGCAATTCTTTTTTGGTGAAAAGTTCCGATGTTTTCTTCAACGTACTGCGTAACGCTTTTTAGGTTTAGCTGTTTCATATTTGACTTCTGGCTCTAGTAAATATAATTTCGTCGGCTCTACTTGTTCTTTTACCATCTTGTAATACTCAGGGATAATGTCAATTCCGATCGAATGGCGCTTCATTCTGTTTGCAACTAAAATGGTTGTTCCAGAACCCATAAAAGGATCAAGTACAATGTCATTTTCTTTAGTAAATAGCTTCAAAAACCATACGGGCAACTCTTCAGGAAATGCAGCGCTGTGATTTTTGTTACTGCACTCAGTTGCTAAATGTAACACGTTTGTTGGATATGCTTTGTCTCTTGTTAGCCAGTTTGAAATGTTTTTACCGAAACCACTGCCAACTTTTGAATTATCTCTTATCTTATCGGTATTACTTAGATTTTTAAGACGAGATTTTGCCCAGTCACCCATTGGAACCATAACTTCTTCCTGGTACATGTTAAACCTTTTGTCTTTATTAAACTGAAGAAGCCTTTCCCATGCATCACGAAAACGATTTGGCCATTTGCCCGGATAACAATTTTTTTTATGCCAAATAAATTCCTCTGTCCATAGCCATCCTTGTTTACGCATTTCAAGAATTAATTCCATGACATAAGTGCTTCGTTCCCCATCAACAACCTTTTCTTTAATATTAAGGATAAATGTTCCTGTTGGTTTTAAAACCCGAAGTAATTCCTTTGTAATAGGAAGAAGCCATTCAACATATTTATCTTGATGAATGCCACCATAAGTGCCTTTTCTTTGGTCAGCGTATGGGGGAGAAGTAACAATCAGGTCAACACTATTATTAGGAAGCTTCTTAAGCATTTGTTTACTATCGCCAAGTAATAAATCTGTTTTTATTTCCATAAATCGAATCCTGTTTGTACAAATATAAAATTCTTTGTTTATAAATGCCAAAAAATTTAGTAACAGTTAAACCTTGTTAAAAACATAGATAAATGCTTATCTCAAACTCAACTCATTTCCGTAAAATACTTATGAAAATAAGGAATGGTTTCAATGCCTTTATAAAAATTAGCCAGGTCAAATTTTTCATTAGGGCTGTGCAGGTTATCACTGTCCAGACCAAAACCCATCAATACTACTTTAATGCCCAGTTCTTTTTCAAATAAAGAACAGATGGGAATGCTTCCCCCGCCACGAACCGGTATGGGTGCTTTACCAAAAGTAGTTTCTATGGCTTTGGCAGCGGCTTTATATGCATTGCTGTCAATGGGTGTAATATATGGCTCGCCGCCATGGTGCAGGGTTGCTTTTACCGTAACAAAAGGGGGTGCAATTTTTTGCAAATGGTTAATTAATAGTTCTGCCATTTTACCGGATTGTTGATTGGGAACCAGCCTGGCTGAAATTTTAGCAAATGCTTTAGATGGCAAAACCGTTTTGGCGCCTTCACCGGTATAGCCTCCCCATATGCCATTCAGTTCCAGTGTTGGACGGATGCCGGTTCTTTCATTGGTGGTAAATCCTTTTTCGCCCCAAAGTTTTTTTACACCCAGGTCCTTTTTATATGCTTTTTCATTAAATGGCGCCAATGCCATTAATTTTCTTTCTTCTTCCGAAGACTCAAGTACATCTTCATAAAAACCCGGTATGGAAATATGATTTTTTTTATCATGCAGCGATGCGATCATTTTTGCTAAAATGGTAATTGGGTTGGCAACAGCACCTCCATATACTCCGCTGTGCAGGTCACGGTTGGGGCCGGTTACTTCTACTTCAATATAACTGAGACCACGAAGACCAATATCCAGACTAGGATCTTTTAAACTGATCATGGCACTGTCGCTAATCAATACACAATCGGCTTTTAACAGGCCGGTATGTGTGGAAACAAACTTACCCAGGTTTGGTGAGCCCACTTCTTCTTCCCCTTCAATACAAAATTTAATGTTGTTTTCAAGTGTGTTGGTTTGTACCAGTATTTCCAATGCTTTTACATGCATGTACATCTGTCCTTTATCATCACAACTGCCACGGGCAAATATTTTACCGTCAATAATTACCGGCTCAAAGGGCCCGCTGTTCCATAGCTCCAGTGGCTCGGCAGGTTGTACGTCATAATGGCCATAAACCAGCACGGTTGGTTTAGATGGGTCGATAATTTTTTCGGCATACACAACCGGGTGCCCGTCTGTAGGATAAATTTCTGCCTTATCCACTCCGGCTTCAACCAGGCGTTGCTTTACGGCTTCGGCACAAGCCATCATATCGGGCTTGTGTTCGCCTTTAGCACTTACACTGGGTATACGTAACAGCTCCAGTAATTCATTTAAAAAACGCTCTTTATTTTTTTCCTGGTAATCTTTCCAAACTTGCATATGAGTTATGAGTTATGAGTTATGAGTTATGAGTTATGAGTTATGAGTTATGAGTTATGAGTTATGAGTTATGAGTTATGAGTTATGAGTTATGAGTTATGAGTTATGAGTTATGAGTTATGAGTTATGAGTTGCTGAAATAAGGGTTATC